>JASIJW010000370.1:0-3500 GCA_030050035.1 Acidobacteriaceae bacterium
TGCGCTGGTTGAGCCGGTGTTCTGCGCGGCAAAAGTAAGGCTTGACGAGGACAGCGAAGCGACTGGCGCTGCAGGGTTGACGGTAATCGTGACATTTCCGGCGACGGTGTTGTAGTCGGCGGCGTCAGCCGGCGTGAAGGTAACAGGTTCGGACTGGCTTCCTACGCCCGGAGCGGTGGTGGGCGTGCTCCATGCAAATGAACCGGCTACCGATGCCGTGCCGCCGGTGAGCGTTGAGCTGGAGAGAGCCTGTCCGGCAAAAATTGCGCTGGCCGTGGGCCATGCGCTCACGGTTGGCGTCGCTTTGCTCACCGCAAGCGTGATGCTGCTCGTTACCGCGCTGTAGTCGGTCGAGTCATTGGGCGTAAAGGCGACGGATTCGGCAGGCGTGCCGGCGCTTGGAGCAGTTGTCGATGTGGTCCAGGCAAAGGTTCCGGGGACTGAGGCTGTGCCGCCGCTCAGCGTGGAGTTCACCAGCGTTTGTCCGTAAGTAATTGCGCTGGCTGAGGGCCACGCGCTGACCGTTGGCGCGGCCTTATTCACTGTCAGCGTGACAGTTGCGGTGGCTGTTGTGTAGTCGATCGTGTCCGTTGGCGTGAACGTCACTTGCTCGGTCTGCGTGCCTGCCCCCGGCGCTGTGGCCGGTGCAGTCCAGGTGAAGATGCCCGGCACCGCGCTGCCAAGGTACATGGCCGCTCCACCGGTGAGCGTTGAACTGGCCAGCGCCTGGCCGTAGGTGATCGAAGCCGCTGTGGGCGGCGTAGTGATGGCAGGCGTGCCGGGGGTGATGGTCTCGATCGATGTGGCGGCACTGACCGACGCGTTGCCCGCAATGGAGGCAGTGTAGCTGTAGCTACCCACCGCGGCGAGCGCGGCGCTCGACAGGTTGAAGGTCGCGACGCCGTTCTGTGCGGCTGCCTGATAGGTTGCGGAGTAGCTGCCCGGGCCGGTGACGATGAGCGTAATGGTGTCGGTGGCCGTGGTCACCGTAGCGCCGTTTGCGGCGTCTTCCGCAACTGTGACCATGCCGGCTTTCCCATCGAGCGCCAGCGTAGGGGGCGGCGCGGAGACAAAGGCCAGTTGCGTGACCGGCAAGGTTACGTTGAAGCCGTAACTGGAGCCGGTAATCGTCGCGGCGGGCGAGATGGTGGCGGGAGTTACGGTCAGCGTCGGCGTGAGCTCATCGCCTGTCGCCATTCCGCTGAAGGTGAGTCCGTTGAAGGCGATTACGCCGCCCGAGATGCTTTGGGTGTAGCCGCTTTCGAGTATGCCGCTGGTGTCGGCGAGGCCGAGGGTTTCGGTCATGCCGTTCACGTTTACCGGGTCGGTGTTGTTCGCGGTTAGCAGCGTGTCGCTCTCAAGCACTTCCACTGTCGGCGATGGCGACATGACAGCGTTCACCAGCACGGAGCCCGGCGTGGTGGAGGTGGAACCTGCAGGTTGCTGCACGAAGGCCAGGCTGGTGTAGTTCGTTTGCACGGCGCCCGCGTCTACAGTACCCGCGGAACAGTAGCCGCCGGTTGGCTGGAGCGGGTAGCCGCGCTCGTCGGTTGTTGTGGCGGTGGGAACATTGGCGGCTGAGCCCGCGCAGATTGCGGGGCTTCCGGGCAGCGGGATCATGGTTTGCACCGTCGCGCCGATGCCGTTGTACTCGAGCGAGGACAAGCTGACGGGCGCGCTATCGAGCGTAGTGCCGTTGGCTACGCCGATAATGTTGCCGCCGTTATCTGTGTAGCTGCTGCCGTCGATGTCATCGGCATATTGATTCCCACGCGCCGTATTACCGGAGACGATGCTGTTGGCAACTGTCACCGTACCGGAGTTGTAAATGCCACCGCCAGTGTTGTTATTAGCCCCGCTCTGATTTCCGAAAAGGGTGCTGCTGGCTACGATCAGCGTGCTGCCATTGGAGATGCCGCCGCCGGAATTAGCCGCTAGATTATTCGAGAGCGTGCTGTTGTTTACCGTCACAGTGCCGCTGCCACTCTGGATGCCGCCGCCGTATGTTGCCGTGTTTCCGGAGATGGTGCTATCGACGATAGACAGCGTTCCGGTGTTGAAAATGCCGCCGCCATTCAGTTGAGCGTAGTTGCCGGAGATTGTGCTTGCGAGCAGGGTCAATGTTCCCGAATTGTTGATGCCGCCGCCGTTCCCCGATATGCTCCCGTTCGCAATCGTGAGCCCGTAGAGCAGCGCCTGCGCGAAGGAGTTGAGTGTGACCGCGCTGAAGTTGCTGGTCGAACCGCCGCCGTTGATGGTGAGTTGATTCGCTCCGGGTCCGATGATGCTGATGCCGCTCTGTCCGGCCAGAGTCAGGCTGCTGTTCAACGTGATGCTGGTTATGCCTGAAGCAAAGTCAATGTCCGGAGCCACGTTCTGGCCGTCGTCGCCGCCGCTGCTGTTGGTGAAGTCGAGCGCGCTGCGCAACGTACACCCGCTGCCCGGGCAAGAGCCGCCCGCATCTCCGCTGGACTGCACCTGAATGTAGTTGCTCTGCACCGCGCCTGCATCGACCGAGCCGCTGGGGCACGATGTGTAGCTGGGGCTCATCGGATATCCGCGCTGGTCCGTGGTCAAGCCTGCCGCCGAAGCCAGGCTTGCCAAGCCCGCGCAAATGGCTGCGCTGCCCGGTTGCGGGAGGAATGCCTGAATCGAGCCGCCGAAGTTGCCAAGCGGCAGCGCAATCGGATTGGCCGTGGCTGAGACGGCGTTGGAGTTGCTGTTGCAGCCGTTGCAGTCGTCTTCGCTGCCGTTGCTGAGGTTGTTGTAGTAGACGTTGTAGCCCGCGTTGGCAGCGCCGCCGTTTGTGAAGATGCCCGCGCCGCCGCTGCCGGCCGTGTTGCCGGAGAAGATGTTGTTGCTGGCGGTGAGGGCGCCGGATCCGCTGCCTTCGTAGATCGCTCCGCCGATTGAGGCCCAATTGTTCGCAAAGCTGTTATTGACCACGTTGATGGTGGCGCCGAGGCTGGCAACGGCGCCGCCGGGACCGGCGTTGGCCGTATTGCTGGAGAAGGTGCTATTGACCGCCGTCATGTTGCCATAGGCGAAGATGGCGCCGCCGTCTCCGGCGGTGTTGCCGGTAAAGGTACTGCCGGTCACCGTCAGTTTGAGGCCGCTGAAAACTGCGCCGCCGCCACCTCCGGCGCTGACAATATTTCCGGAGAAGGTGCTGTAGGAAATCGTGAGATTGGCGCCTCCGGAGTAGATTGCGCCGCCGCCTTCAGAGGAGGAGTTCCCGGTAAATACGCAATTGGAGACGGTGAGCGTGCCTTGGCTTATGCTGATGCCGCCGCTGGTAAAGTCGGCGCTGGAGTTGCCGTTGGCAATGGTCAGGCCGGAGATGGCGACGACGGGCGCTGTGCTGCGGCCAATGCTCATCACCTGGTACTGCCCTGCACCGGAGATGGTGAGAAGGTTGGCGCCCGGGCCGTTGATGGTGACGTACTGTTCGATGTCTGGCAGCATGCTGTTGAGCGTGGTCGTGACCGCGCTGGCAAACT
>JASIJW010000371.1:0-5879 GCA_030050035.1 Acidobacteriaceae bacterium
CAATGGGGCTGTACATTTCGATTCCGTTTTGCCGCTCGAAGTGTACTTACTGCAATTTTTCATCCGGCGTTTATCCGGCTGGAGAGCATGCCCGCTACGTGGAACGGCTGGTTGAGGACGTAACCAGCGCACGCGCCTGGACCGATGGCGCGGGGGCCGATTTTCCCGATCGCGTCGATACTATTTACCTCGGCGGCGGCACGCCGAGCCTGCTCGCGCCCGAACTACTTGTGCGGCTGTTTGCGGCGATCCAGGGCAGGTTTGAAATCGACGCGGATGCCGAGATCACCATGGAGTGCGCGCCAGGGCAGATTGCCGATGCCACGCTTGAAGCGATGGCAGAATGCGGCGTGAATCGCGTGAGCCTGGGCGTGCAGTCATTTGTGGACCGCGAAGCGCACGAAAGTGGACGGCTGCACACGCGCGCGGTTGTCGCAGACGATTTGCTCAGGCTGCGGGCAGCGGGCATCGCCAACCTGAACATCGATCTGATTGCCGGACTGGCTGGGCAGACATTTGCGTCGTGGGAGGATTCGCTCGAAGCGCTCGCCGCTTGCGATGCGCCGCATGCCAGTGTCTATATGCTCGAAGTGGATGAGGACTCGCGCCTGGGGCGCGAACTGCTGGCCGGCGGCGCGCGCTACCGCGCGGGCCTGGTGCCGACGGACGACGCCATTGCCCACATGTACGAGCGCGCCATTGAACGGCTTGAGGCTGCCGGGCTCGCGCAGTACGAGATTTCGAACTTCAGCCGTACCGGCTTCGCCTCGCGCCACAACCTGCGCTATTGGCAGCGCCGGCCGTATCTCGGTGTGGGGCTCGATGCGTCATCGGCCTTGCATGGCAGACGCGGCCTGTTGCGCGCGACGACGACGGACGATCTTAAAGCGTATCTCGCCGGCCCGCAACCGCCGGAGATGACATGGCTCTGCGCTGCTCAGCAGCATGAGGAGGCGTGGTTTCTTGGTCTGCGGCTGAATGCGGGCGTGATTGCAGCGGAGCTGGAACGCGAGTTCGGGCGCGCGATGGTGATGCCGGCGCTGGAAACTGCGGAGCGGTTGGCTGCTGACGGGCTGCTGACCTTCGACGGTAAGGTCGCCCGGCTTACTGCACAGGGACGGCTGCTTTCGAACGATGTCTTTCAGGAGTTCCTGACTGAAGCCGAGGTTGCGGCGAGGTGAGTGCTTTCCTACCCCACCCATCGCGCAAAGTGCGCGCGATGGATGGGGCACGGAAAGTTAATCGTGGTGCTAACGCTTACCACGCCGGCAGCTCGTCGCCTGAGGCGGCGGAAAGAAACGTGACCGGCGCGGGCGCGGGATGCGCGGGCACTCCGTAGACCTGGATCGATTCCGGGCCTGCAACCTTTGCCTTTTCGAGAGCCTGCTCGGCTTCGCGCAGCACTACTACCGGCGAACGCCCATGGCTCTGCGCGATGCCGAAGCAGGCCGAGAGCCGAACGGATTCGCCGCCCGAGCGAAAAGGCGATGAGAAAACTTCCAGGCGCAGGCGTTCGGCGAACGTGATGGCATTGGGAGCGGCGCAGCCCGGCAGCGCGATGAGAAATTCGTCCTTGCCCGTCCGGCCGATCAGGTCGTAGCTGCGCAACAAACGGCTGGCACGCTGCGCCACCTGGCGCAGGAGTTCGTCGCATTCTTCCATGCCGAGCCGCGTGTTCCAGTGGCCGAAGTCGTCCACGTCGAAGAGCACCAGCGACATGGCTGTCTTCATCCGCTGCACGCGATCGGTTTCGCGGAAAAGCATTGAGAGCAGCGTCTCACGGTTGTGCACGCCCGTCAGCCGGTCAACCTGTGCGCTTCGAGCCTCGTTCTCGCGCGTCTGCTCGAGCGCGCTGAGGCAGCTGCGCGAGCGCAGCGCCAGACTGGCGCGAATCTGCCAATAAGCCGGCTCGGCTGCACGCAGGATCAGATCGTCGATGATCCCGCTCTCAAGATATGCGGCCCAGTCGGGGGTCATATTGTCCGAAATCAGGACAATCGGAAACCGCTGCCCGTCGGCGCGCGCTGCTGCCAGAATGTCCTGCAAGTTGCCGGGAAGCGCGGCATCGAGCAGGGCCAGATCAGGCATTGCGCCCGACCGCGCACCGCTCATCGCGAGCTGTGCTGTTTCTGCAGTCGGCGCCATCTCCACGCGCGCACCTGCGGCGACAAACGCCGGCTCGACACGCTGGATTAGCTCCATATCCGCCGTGGCAAGCAGGATGGTTTGGGGTGTCGGTGCGAGCATTGGCGTCCTCTCCTCAATGCAGTTTATCGGCGTGGATTAGAAAACATTGAGAAGAGATGCGGAATTCTTTGGGGAGAATTAATGACCTGTTAGGAGGTTTTGGGTGACGGAAGTCATGACCCAAATCTGGACCGGGATAGCTAACGCAAACGAGCAGCGCGGGCGGGAAGGCCCGCATGGACTAGGGACCGGCGCTACTATCAGTCCACGAAATCAACCTGCGGCGTCACAGTGATGATGCCGTGCTGGTGGCCCATCTCCAGCAGTTTGCGGATGGCTTCGCGGCCATCCGGCCCGTAATCGAGCGTGCGCTCGTTGACGTACATGCTTACGAAGCGGCTGGCGAGGCCCGAGTCGAGATCGCGCGCAAATTGCATGGCGTACTCGAGCGCCTGTTCGCGGTGTTCGAGGGCATGGTTGATCGAGTCGCGCAATGCCTTGGAGATGATGCGGTGCGATTCGGCGCCGAGTGAGCGGCGGATGGCGTTTCCGCCCAAAGGCAACACTAAACCCGTGGTTTCGCGCCACCACACGCCCAGGTCGATGATCTTGTACAGGCCGCTTGCGGAATAGGTAAGCTGGCCTTCGTGGATGATCAGCCCGGCCTCGTACTTGCCGGCGAGGATCTCGGGGATGATGCGGTCAAAGGGAACGACAACCGTTTCGATCTCGGGGTTGAAGATCTTGAGCGCCAGATAAGCCGTCGTAAGGGTGCCGGGAACGGCGATGCGGATGCTGCGCAGGTCGGCCGGCTTGAGCTTGCGCGGCGAAACGATCATGGGACCATAGCCCTCGCCCACACTGCCGCCGCAGCCCATCAGCGCGTAGTTCTCCTGGATGTAGGGGTAGGCGTGAAAGCTCACCGCTGTCACGTCGAAGAATGCTTCCTGCTGCGCGCGCCGGTTCAGCGTCTCAATGTCGTTCAGCGTATGCGAGAACTTGTAGCCCGGAACACGAACCTTGTTGGTGGCCAGCCCGTAAAACATGAATGCATCGTCGGAGTCGGGGCTGTGCGCAATAGAAATTTCGGCAACGTGGCTGGGGGCAAGTTTTTCAGCTTGGGGGGTACTCACGGCAACGAATCCTTTCAACAATCTTTCAACGAATGTGGGTAAGTTTTCGCTTACCTTGGGTGTGCATCGTCGCCGCGCCGGCGCAGGCGCATCCAACCGGCGGCCAGCGCAGCCGCCGCGGCTACTTTCAGGGCGTCGCCGGGCAAAAAGGGCAGCATACCCGCAGCGATGGCTGGCCGTGCGCTGAAGTAGGGCAGAGCAGCGAGCCACAGCGCGCCACAGGCAAGAATCGCCAGGTCACCGGCAGCTGCGCTTACCAGCGCAGCCTTAAAGCTGCGCCCCGTCCGGCGCCATAGCCAGGAGATCAGCGCGGCCGCCAGGGGATAGGCCAAGAGATAGCCGCCTGTTGGTCCGAGCAGGTGAGCAAGGCCGGCGGGCGCCGCGCCTGGCGCAAATACTGGAAGTCCTGCCGCGCCCTCGGCGAGATAGGTGATAAAGGTGATCGCAGCCATTTGCGGCGTAAGCAGCAGGCCCAGCAGCAGAACAGCGAACGGCTGCAGCGTGAGCGGAACCGGCGTAAACACAAGCGGAATGGCAACATGCGCGCAGAGCGCGGCAAGAATGGTGCCGCCCAACACGATGCCAACGGGGCGCATCGTTTTTTCCGTCGATTCGGCCAGGTTATAGCCAAAATCCAGAAGAAGCTGCTTCATGCGGGTAGGTCTCCTTCAGGGCTCCAGTTCAACGCTCGGGGCCGGTTTCATGGTCTTTGTCGATGCGCGAGGGCGGTTCATGGCGCAGCTTCGCGTGCTGTATCCAGATATGACGCGCCATCGCCAGCGCCACCGTAAGCAGCGCCGCGAGCGATCCCAGCAGGCAGATCATTAGCCAGCGCATAATGAGCGAACTCACGAACGACCCACCCAAGAATACCAGAGGTGCGACGCATCAGGCCCGATGGAGCCAAGCATCGAGCCAGCCGAGATAAGTGCGGCTGCCCGAGTCCACGTCGAGCACAAGGAATTCGGGTGTCTCGTAACTGTGCAACTCGTGCAGCCGCGCCTCGAGGGCCGCGATCTGCCCGGCGGAGGTTTTGAGCAGGAGCAGCGTTTCCACGGATGACTCGATCGCGCCTTTCCACGGATAAATGGACTGCACGCCGGGCACCAGCGTGGCGCAGGCGGCCAGCCGCTCCTCTACCAGCGTGCGACCGATGCGCGCCGCCTCCTCAGGACCGGCAGCGGTGCTGAGAACTACGCGGGCAGATACGCGAGCTTCGTGCATAGTCACCTTTCTCATAGAAACTGCAATGCCTTGAATGTAACGCGATACGCGGGCTTGCGCAGTTTCATCGCGCCCGTTGGGCAGGCCGACGGAACGGAAGGTACAAAAGCAGAAACAGGACCAGGGCCACGCCTTCCGCTGCCAGGATGTACCACGGCCAGGCTCCAAGGAAATCAAGCAGCGATGCGCCGGCGGGCTTCTGACGCAGGTACATGTAATTGGTCCCGAAACGCCAGTTGAACGTGCCGGCGACAACGGCCCAAAGGTTGATGGCCAGCATGGCCCGCAGCACCGAACCGTGGCGCGGCCGCGCCTGGCCGGACCACAGCAGGTAAAGCACGGCTGCGACAACCAGTCCATGCGCAAAGAAGAACTGGCAGGTGGAAAGCGACGGAAATCGCTCCCAGAGGTTGGGCGTGAGCAGCGCCATGGACGTGCCGGCCAGCGCCAGGTAATAGCAAAGGTCGAACAGAAGGGCGTTGAGCGTGAACAGCTCGGCAATGACCAGAAACAGCGTGAAATCGCAGAGCTCTAGCGGCAGATGGCTGGGAAAGATGGGCTGGCCGAGATGAATCTGCAATGCGTACCAGGCGAGCGTGTCTGCAAGCAGCACGACTCCCAGGCCAATGCGCAAGGCAGGCGAGCCGCGAAACACGGAGCGCTGCAATGCGGCGAATGCGGCGCCGAGCAGCACCACGGCGGCGAGAATGGCCAGGTGCGCAAAACCGAGGAGCGGAAGACCTACCGGCGCGATCGCGGTGAATGACTGAGCCATAGTCTCCGCAAACAGGGCGAGAATTGGCGCGGCCGCGGTTGACGCGGCCACTGGTCCAGCTTACATCGCGCCGGTTTACTCTTTGTGGCTCCTGCCCGCGCGCTGTAGGATGGGCCATGCAATCTTCGATCCGCTGCTTCGTAGTGAGCCTTCTCGGCGTGTGCGCCGCGGTTGGCGTGCAGGTGGCTGGGCAAAGCACGGTTTCGATACAGAACTCCGGCCAGAACTCCAAGGCCCAGAGCGCTGCCACGCCCGCGGCAAAGCCCCCGCAAAAGCGGCCTCCCGCGCCAAGCGATATCAGCTCGCCGATCCCTACGCGGTATGACATGCTGCGCGGCGCGTATGGTCCGTTCCGCGCCAACAACGATCTGCTCTACTACCACCTCACGGTGCGCGTCGATCCTGAGCAGAAATTCATCCGCGGCGACAATATCATTCGTTTTCGCATGCTCAAGGACGGCACACGGATCCAGATCGACCTGACGGATAAACTCGACATCGACAAGATTGAGTTTGAAGGCAAGCCGCTCAAATATACGCGCGATACCGGCGCGGTCTTC
>JASIJW010000372.1:0-2515 GCA_030050035.1 Acidobacteriaceae bacterium
CCAGGTGTGGAATGTGCCGGAAAGGCTGCACCGCCTTGGCATTCTGAAACTGCTCCCGTAAGACAGGGATGCGGAGCAGCGCCCGCTCCCAAGCCGCTTCGCCCTCGATAAGTCGTATTTCTTTTGCTAGTTCGTCCGTAGCGGCAATGCCGGCGCTAGTTACGCCGTTACAGAAGCGCAGTACCCAGACCCATCCACCATCGAACACATGATGAACCGCCGCATCATCGACCGGGTAAGGCGGCTCGTTCTCCAGCGTAATGCCGCCAGTCTGGTCGAGCCGGCGCACTCCGTCAAAATGGCTGTAGAGCGCCGCCGTCGCGGGAGTCCCAGGCAGTTCACGCTCTCCCAATCCCAAAGCACGATGCAAAAACCCTCGTGGTCCTGTCGCATCGACTACAAACCGCGCTGCGATCTCGATTTCGCAACCGTGGCGTGTGGCGGTCAACCACGCTTCCTTGTCTTCCTCGGCAAACGTCCGCAACTCCACTTCATCCAGATAAACAACACCCAACTGCTGCGCTTCATTCACCAGGTATGCATCGAAGTCAGCACGATACCAGTGGGTGTCGGCAATCGCGTCATGAGGACTCGCTGCAACCAGCAGTTGATCCTCTCGCGCGACCGGTCCTGCATGCTCTGGTGCGTGATAGAAGAAGCTGAACCCTCGTTTGAGGCCGCACGCCAGCTCAGGATGACTTTCCCGCCAGCTTCCCCACTTGCATAGCGGCCGCAGATTCGCGAGGCCGTACTTCGTCGCAAGTTCCTCAAGCAGAAGATTCGACAAAGGTGTAGAAGATTCTCCGATGACGACGCGAGGATGTCGGCCGCGCTCCAGAAGGATCACGCGCAGCCCGAGCTGCTTTGCGATCATCGCCATTAGCGACCCTGCAAAGCCGGACCCGACCACTGCGAGATCAAAGCGTTCCTTCAATCTGGCTCTCCATACTGCCTGCCGCACGCATTGCAATGTACGGGAGTTGTCAGAGACTGATCCAGATTCATCTTCCGCAGGCGCTGCACGCGGGCATCATAGCAATGCACGCACTCCTGGCCCAGTCTCACATCCCAAAGATCAGTAAAGACGCGCCCACGCCGCAGTCTCAGCCCGTATGCCGCCGCATCCTCAAGCACCTTCAGGTCGGGAGCAACGAACATCCCGGCCTCGGCCAGCGTTTCCATTGCGCCGTTGCCGCCCCGCGTCGGAATCAGCGTGGCCGCAGTCGCACCGCAATCAAATGCAAAATCCAGCGACCGTTGCGCCCAATGCATGGATTCTTCCGCTTTCATGAATGGCGGCTGCACCAGGATGAAAACGCGCAAGTCGATCCCGTGACTATTCAAGAAGCTCGCAGACGCTCGAAATTGCTCCAGCGTCATCCGCTTGTTTAACTTTTTCAGAACGTCTGCGTGAGCCGTCTCCAGCCCCATCGCCACTTCCAGTTGCCCTTGAAGCAGGTCGCGAAACACAATACAGCGCTCGCCCACAAACACCGGATGACACTCTACAATCACTCGCTCAAAACCGTGCACCCGCATCGCAATCGTCTCGTAATCCTGTGGCGGAATGGCGTGTGGATCGAAAAAACTTCCGCTGTTGTATAGCTTCACGGAGCGCGCCGGCTCCAATCGATTCAGTGCGAAATCGATCTGCTCCGGAATTGCGCCGACAGGCACCTGCTCCGTCAGCGTGTTGCGCCAAAGATCGCACATCGTGCAGCGAAACGGGCACTCGCGGTTGGTCAGAAAGATGGTGGCGACACGTTCAACCTGCCCGTCTGCCCCACATTCCTCTTCCACAAAACAGGCATACGGCTCATGAGCACTTAGCGCAGCGCGCTTTGGCCGTCGAACCAGAATCCACTTGTCGCGCTCGGCATCACTTTCTGGAAAGATCAGTTCCTCAAACATAGAGCGACAGGAACTTCCGCCGATATTCTGCTTCTCGCCATGGCAGCCGGTTTCGCAGTTCGTCCTTTGCAATCGCTCCATGCTGAAAGCGTCGCTTTGGAAATACCGGCATCTTGAAGCCGGTTACGGCCGCAATCCCGCGTGACACGATCTCGCCCTTGAGCGCGTATAGCCTCTCCACGCTGTAGTTCGTCAGATTGATGAACGGGATCGCCTCTGCCACTGCAATAACATCTGGCCGCGTGTATGGACTGAACCCTGCAAAGCCGAAGTGGTGAGCTGGAGCATATGTCCGCGTATAGGACCTGCTCAAGCCTCCGCTGTACGTCAATGAGTGCTTGATCTTGCCGACGCCCCAACCCTCCTGGTAGAGCATAGGATTGTTGACTACGCTGCGGATCGTCAGTTCCGGATTTTCCTCAATCGGATAATCCTTCAGGTTCTCGTCGCCACCATCTCCGTCAAGGAGATACTTCCAATCCGGATACCGCTCGCGAATACCGCGACACAGCGCCACCGCCATCGTGGCCGATTCCACATCCAGCGACTTGTAATCTTCTACGATTCGAATCGTTTCGTCCGTGTTCAACGCCGCAGGGTCTAC
>JASIJW010000373.1:0-10192 GCA_030050035.1 Acidobacteriaceae bacterium
CGCCAGGGTGGCATCGGCAGAAACCATCTGCGCCGCCTCCTGCTCGGCCGACACTGCATTTCGAGATTGCGAATTCGCGGTTCCAGCCTGCGCAAGATGCGGGCCCAGCAGCGCAATGCAGGCGATCGCAAGGGACAAAGGAATCATGGCTTCATGTTTCATGAAGTTCTCCTCGCAAAAAAAGTGAAAAAAGATTACGCCTCCGCGTTCTTTTTCCCGAAGGCCGTTAAACGTTCAGCTGGTGCACGTTCATCTAGATAGACGAATCATGCGCGCTCAAGATAGCCGCGCGATAAACGCTCAAAATGGTTGCGGTTCAGATTGCGGGAAGAGCGGTGATGCGATGCATCTTTGCGGCGGAGAGTTCAGCGGGCCTGCCGCGTGCGCGCATGCAGCGCTTCGAGTGCATCGCAGGCCGTGCGCACGCCGTCTTCCTGCTGTAGTCGTGCGGCCGCACACTGCGCGTGTGCTGCGAAATCCGGATTGCCGAGCATGATCTTCAGCTCGCGTGCCACGCGCTCGGGCGTATACGCCTGCCGCTCGATAGTGTGCGAAAGCTTCATGCGGCGCACGCGGCGCGCTGTATCCGGCTGGTCGTGCGAATACGGCATGATGACCATGGGCCGCCCGGCGCGCAGGCTCTGCGCTGTCGTTCCCACGCCGCCCTGGTGCACCAGCACGCTGGCGCGCGGAAACAGCGCAGAATAAGGCGCGTACTCCGCCACGCAAATTGACTCGGGCAGCTTCTGTTGGGGTTTGTTGCGCGGATCGCTGCCGATGAGCAGCACCGCGCGCCGGCCCACCAGCATTGCAGCCTTCGCTGAGATCTCATAGAACGACCCGGCCGCAAGCACCGCCGCCGAACCGAGCGTAAACACTACAGGCGGTTCGCCCGCGGCAAGAAACTGCTCCAGATGCGCAGGCAGCGCGCCATTGCCCGCGTCGGCATCATAAAAACAGAAGCCGCTGATGCAAACATTCGCCGGCCAATCCTTCTGTTCCACGCCCAGCATGCGCGAAAACAGTGCGAGCACCAGGTGCGGCGAGTGCTTGCCCTCGAAGATGGGGTTCAAGCCCGGCGGCAATCCCAGTTCGCGCCGCAACGCATAGATTGGCTCCGGCCACTCGCGCGTGACAAGCCGGGCAACGCTCTTCACCCCGCGGCCCATGCCGGGAATCACCTTATCGAGCTTCGCCAGCCGCGGATACGGCGGAAGCACCGGCGGGTCGTATGCAGAAAAAAAGGAGAACGGCGCCAGCACATAGCTCGCCCACGGGATTCCCGTGGCTTCGGCAACAATCGGCCCAGCATAATTCAACTCGCCCAGCAGCAGCAGATCGGCGCGCGCCGGCTTTGTCGCCGCATCCTGCAGGTCATCGTAAGTTTGTCGCAGTGAAGGAAACAGGAATTCGCGCAGCCCGCGCTCGGTCCCCTTTTTCACGTCGTAGATCATCTCAACGAGAAAGGTGTTGGTGGGGTCGATGTCGGGCCTGACAGCGTGGAACTCGAGTCCCAGCGGAGCAATCCTCGGCCGAAAGACCTCCGGCAAAGCCATCACCGGCACATGCCCGCGCCGCTTGAGCTCGAGCGCGATCGCGATCAGCGGATGAATGTCTCCCAGCGTGCCGATGTTCGACAAGACAATGCGCAACTACGGGCCCCCGGTCTCGCAAGATGGATTCGTCCCTTAGGTTACCTGATTGTCGAGTTCGTGAAGATTGCAGCAGTGTGAATGGACACGTTGATGTACCTGTCGAGTCAGGGTGTTATCCTTGCGGCGTTGAATACCCTTTTTGAGGAACATTCCATGGCTGGACCAAAGAAGCTCCGTCTCCTGCTTCGCGCCGCTGGCATTGCGGCCTGTGCCGCCGCATTCACCTGTATGCTGGTGCCGGCTGACGCGCAACCTGGGGTCCCTGCGAACGGGTCTTCGTCCGCAGGAGGAGCGCAGCCCTATCGCGTCATTGATCACTGGAAGATTGGCGGCGAGGGCGGATGGGATTACCTGACCGCAGATCCCGGCGCACATCGGCTCTACATCGCCCACGGCCCGCGCGTGGAAGTGCTCGACACCGCGACCGGCAAGCCGGTGGGCGCCATTACGGGTCTGCACGGCACGCACGGCGTGGCGCTCGACACCGCCGGCAAGTACGGCTATATCTCCGATGGCGGCGGCAACGCCGTCGTTGTCTTCGACCGCCGCACGCTCGCGACCGTCGCCACCATTCCGGCGGGAACCAATCCGGACGGCATCGTCTTTGAGCCGGCAACGCAGACGGTGTGGGCGTTCAACGGGCGCAGCCACAACGTAACGGTCATCGACGCCGCTACACAAAAAGCTGTGGACACCATCGCCCTGCCAGGCAAGCCCGAGTTCCCCGTCGCCGATGGCCGCGGACACGTCTTCGACAACATCGAGGACAAGAGCGAAGTGGTTCGCATCGAAGCGCGATCCAAGTCGATTAGCGCCGAGTGGCCCGCTGGTTGCGACTCGCCATCCGGCTTGGCGATCGACGCCGCTGGACATCGGCTCTTTACCGTCTGTGACGGTGAGAAGATGTCGGTGCTCGATTCCGAAAGCGGCGATGTGCTGGCCACGCCTGCCATCGGCGACGGTCCGGACGCCGCCCGTTGGAGCGCGAAGAATCATCTGGCGTTTGCCTCGAGTGGCGACGGCATTCTCGCTGTGGTCGATGCCGGCAAGCCTGGTTATCCCACGATCGAGAAGCTTGTCACGCAGCGCGGCGCGCGCACCATGGCCTACGATCCCGCGACAGATCGCATCTACACCGTGACGGCCGAATTCGGCCCACGGCCCGAGCCCACCGCGCAGAATCCGCGGCCACGGCCCTCGATTGTGCCCGGCAGCTTTACGGTGATCGTCATCGGCCGTTAGGAGCGCGGCTCGGCGCCACTCAGAACCGCAGCAGGTAGGAAAGCTTCATGTAGATTGTCTTTCCGTCGTTCATCATCGAGGAGCCGGTAGGTGGCAGGATGGGGTCGTTCGGGTTGCATTGGCCCGGGCTCTGCCAGGTGCACAGCGAGCGGTCGATATTGGCGAAGTTCCCGATATAGCCGAGATAGAGCGCAGTGCCCGGGTGAGGAATGTAGCTGAAAAGCGCGTCGGCAAAGAGCGTCTTCGAATTGGCCGCATCAGTGTACTGCGCGTCCGGCAGCGTGGAGATGTACTGGCCGATCAGGTTAAACGAAATCGTCGGGTTCATCTGATAATTCCAGCGGGAAACCAGCTCGTGATTGTCATAAACCACATCGCCGTTATCGATATTCGTGAAGTGCGTGTAGACGTAGCTGTTCTGCAAATCTAGAAAATGCGTCGGCTTCACCTCCACATTCACATTCGGTGAAGCGAGCGCGACAGGCCCGGGTCCTTGGTTGTCGGGCGGCGAATAGTTGATCACAGTGCCTTTGGTGAATCCGCCGCCCACGGCGAGAAACGGCACCGGCGAAGTGTAGAAATTCACATTGCCGCTTTGGCTGTGATACTCCACGTCTTCGCTCAGCGCAGAGTAATCGATGGGCCGCAGCCGATCCTGGCCCAGGCTCAGGCTCGCTGAAAGCGACGTCCGGTCTTTGAAGCTGAAGTAGTATGACGGGTCGAAATAGTAATCCAGCGGCACACCATTGTGATCCCAAATGCGCTCGGTATAAAACGATGGACCATCAGAGAGGATGACGCTGTGCCGCGGGCGAAATGTGTAGTTGAACCCGCCATTGGGCTCGCGCACATCTGGCCGTTGAAAATAGCCGGTGTCGGTCACGTATCCGGCAGATGTGTCGGTGTACGCCGTCCAGAAGCCTTTGTGCAGGTCTGAATAGCTCACCTGGTCGTAATAGCCCTGCCCGCTGCAAGCAAGCAACGTTGACTCGCACTCCTGCTCGCCGACCGTGCTGTTGCTCAGGTTTTTCGTCTCGGAAGTGACCGCTTGGCCGGTGAAAGTCCAGCGGTTTCGCAGGCGCGCGCGGTAGTCCACGCCACCCACGCGATTGAAAGAGCCCAGGTACTCGCGATCGGCATAGATGAGGCCCACGTTCGAAAGCGATCCCACGTCACGGTTGAGCCGGCTTACGTAAATATGTGCGCGCGTGCCTAACAGCGGGCTATCTTGCGCGACCTCCTGGCCCGGGGCGCGGTCGTCCACACCCAGCACGCCCATCGCCCATGGTCCCAGCTTCCCCGTAAGCCGCGCGCCCAGTTGCGGCGTGACGATGTTGTCCGTGTAATACAGGTTGTAAGGCGTCATGAAGTAACTGCTGTTCTCGATGAAGAACGGCCGCACCTCAGGAAAATACGGCGGAAAGCGCTGATT
This sequence comes from Acidobacteriaceae bacterium, assembly GCA_030050035.1. Classification (GTDB taxonomy): domain Bacteria; phylum Acidobacteriota; class Terriglobia; order Terriglobales; family Acidobacteriaceae; genus Telmatobacter. The sequence goes on from JASIJW010000373.1 coordinate 4,330, forward strand.
GGGCGTCGCCGGGTTGTTGATGCCCACCTGACTGAAGTCGGGGTTGAGCGTCGTATCGAGCACCAGGCTGTTGTTCAGGATGAACTTGGAATCGAGCCCCGTGTAGCCCTGCAGGTGAATGTCCTCAAAGTATGGATCGGTGGAGTTGTAGCTATTGAGCAGGCGCATGTTGCGCACCATGGTGTAGGGCTCAAGCTGCCGGTTCTGCCCGCGCGCAACGTCGCGGAATCCGTCCACTGCAATATCCTGTGTGAGCCTGCCGGCAATGTTGTGATTGCTGCGCGGCCAGTAGTCCTGCTCGTTCAGGTGCGAAATGCTGCGCTCCAGGATGACGCCCCAGGTGCGCATCTCGCCGGACGCAGCCTTTGCGAAGTAAAGGCTTGCGAACGGAATGCGCATGAGCACCGCGTAGCCCCACGGCGTGCGGCGGCCCCACGTATCCCACACAGTATCGAAGGAGAAATCGTAGCCCGTCTGCTCGGAGTAAAGCGCATCCGCCTGGATGCCGAGCGCATTGCTTTCAAACACGAATGCCCGGCGCTGGTCGTGAAACGTGTCGAGCATTACTTGCACTGAATCGTCGTCGCTGAGTTGGTCGCGAGCCAGCAGGTGAGCGCGCACCAGGCGGGGATTGCTGTCGCGGCATAGAAATGCGACAAAGAGATACTCGTGCGTGTAGCCGAGAAATGCTACGGTCCGGTCCGCAGGCCGGTCGCCGTCCTCAGGGTAGCGCTCGATGAAGTTGGCGATGCGCAGCATCTTTGCTGCTGGCGGGCGAACGGGAGAAGCCAGAATGTCGGCCAGCGTGGGCGCGCTGTCGAGGCGCGGAATCACGATTGGCTCCGGCGGCGCAAGATATACGGCCGAGGCGCGCGAACGTGCGCGCGCATGCGGCGTCGGAACCGGACTACCGCCGGCCACGGCTGCTGCTTCCCCGGCGCGGCTGCCGGCAATGGCGCCGTTACAAGCAAAGCTGTGCGGCGGCAAAAAAGCCGCCAGGCACAGCAGGACTGCAATCCAGACAGGCTTGAAGTGAGAAGTCATCTTCCCGGAACCCCGGGTTCATGGTTTTTGTTTGAGGATCGAATGGACGCGGGCGTCGAACTGCTCTTTGCCTTCAGTTTATATCGTACCGCCCAGAACTTTCTGTCTATATATAGACGTCCTACCCACGCCAAGCGTTGCAGGAATGCAGTCTTGGTTTGGAAATGATTCCGGAATGGAACGGAATGCTGTGCAAGTCGTCAAGTACATTCGAAGAGGAAAGAAAAAGAGAGGGAAGACGAAAATCGAGCGTCGCCTTCCCCCGGTTGCAAACTTGATTCGGATCAGCTGCCACAACTGCAGCCAGCTTCACAGGCCGACCACGGATTGTTCCGGCGGCGGAATGGTTTCCTTCATATTCTTCAGTTCCTTCTTGTCCAGTTGGCTGGTGCTCATGGACCAGTACTGGATCGAGCGCAGAAGATGGCGCCCGCCGAGAACGTCGAACTTGAGAATGGTGCGATGATCGGCGGGATCGGCGTCCCCGGGGCCGATCATCCAGACGAAAGTGTGCGAAGTGCCTTCCAGAGCTACCGTGTTGTAGAGAGTGCCCACGTGAACGCGGTAATCACCCGCAGGGCACGTCTGGCCCCCAACGATGAAATCGAAGGGAATATGAACCGTGCTTCCAGGCCGGGCCGCCGCGGCAGTGGAGGGATGAAGAAGCAGCGCAGCAGCGGCAACCATTGCCGGCGCCAGGATCATGGAATGGAGATTGATCCGCATGGTGTGACCTCCTCTTGCTTGGAAGCCACACTAGCGATTTAGAAAAACTAAGTCGTCAAATCGCCGTCAAGAAGTCGTCAAACTTTCAGGAGCAGTTTTTTCTCGCTTCATATCAGCGGAGCGCAGGTTTTCGTTCAACCGGGCCAATTCGCTCCGCACTGCGCTTGCTTCGCCCTGCGCTTCGATCCTGTGCTCCGCGATGCGCAGTGCTCGCTCCAGCAGTTCCACGGCCTCGGCATGAGCGTGGCGTTCTTCGGCGTAGCGCGCCGCCGAGCGCAATGCGTTCACGCCCAGCCGCCAGTCGCCTGCCGCCTCGTAGTGCAATGCAATCTCGCGGGCCACATGCGCTTCACGGCCTGCAAACAGCTCGCCCAACCTCTCGGCGATGCGGATATGCCGGCGCGCGCGCTGCGTGGCAGATTGCCGCCGGTAGAGCGCTTCGCGATACAGCCCATGCGTAAATGCGAAAAACGCCGAGCGGCTTCCATCGGGCAGCTCATCGTGACCCGCGCACTGCACGAAGTGAATCGCCCGGGCAAGCTGCTCGCATGCTTCCTCCACGTCCGCGGCATCCTGTCCCAGTGCCGCGGCCACGGCCCACGCCGGGAACGCGATGCTCATCAGGCTGCCGGCCTCAAGCAGGTGCTGCTCTTCCGGGCTTAATCGCTCTATCTCGAGCTCCAACATCTGCGCCAGCTCATCGGGCACGCCCGCATCGCGCTCATCGAAGTCGCGCGCCAGTTCCCAGCCGGCTGCGCGCTTTACCAGCAGCCGTTGAGCGATGAGGTGATTAAGGATCGCCAGCGCAAACAGCGGATTGCCTTCGGCGCGCTCGTGAACGAATGCCGCCAGTCGAGGCGGAACAGCATCCTGTTCAAGCTCGCGCGCCAGCAGCGTCAGCACGGCCGCGCGGCTCAACGGCGCCAGCACGATTTCCACACAGGCGCGCTGCAGCAGCAGATCCTGCCGCAACTGCCTGAGCTGCGCGCCCAGGCTGCGCGGCCTGTATGTGCCTGCGATCAGCAGCCGCGCCGGTGCGCGCCGGCGCGCCAATGCAGAGATAAGCTTGAGCGTGGCGCTGTCGGCCCATTGCAGATTTTCAAACACCAGCACCAAAGGCCGGGTCGCGGTCAGCTCTTCGAGCGCAGCACATAAATTGCCGGGCGACCTCTCGCGCACGGTTTCAATTTCCGGCTGACGGCCAGGCGGGGCCAGCGACGGCGTCAGCGATGGAACCAGCCACTCCGGCGCCATGCGCGAAAGAATTCGGCAGGCGGTCTCGCCATCAGGCGAAGCGCATAGTTGGCTCAACGCCTCCATCACCGGGTAAAACTCTTCCTTTTCGAAACCTGCGACGCACTGGCCGCGCGCGAGGGCCGCCTGCGCAGCCGCCTGCCGCTCGAATGCGTCAATGAGGGCCGTCTTTCCAATGCCAGCTTCGCCACTGAGGAAAATGACGCGGCGCTCACCCGCCGCTGCGCGCGGGAGCTCGCTCGCCAGCCGCGCCAGCTCCTCGTCGCGCCCCGGCAGCGCCGCGGATGCCGCGGACGCCTGCATTGAAGCGGCCGATGATGCGGTAACCGAAGCAGCCACCGAAGCAGGCTGCGCAGCCGCCTCCGTGACCTGGGCCACAAACGAGTAACCGCGCTTGGGCAGCGTTTGGATGTAGCGCGGCTGACCGGCGTCATCGCCCAGCACCTTGCGCAGTTCCAGCATGTAAGTGCGCAGCACCTGCGGCTGCACATAGGTTTCGGGCCACAGCGCGTCCAGCAGCTCATCGTGCGTGATAAGCCGTCCGGGATGCTCCACCAGGTAGCGCAAAACGGCGAACGGTTTGGGCTGCAGCGCAATCTTCCCGCCCTCATGCCACAAACATTCGTTTACCGTATCGAGCGCGAAACAACCGAACTTCTTCACAGACCTTCGATCCTCCGCAGTGAAAGTGCATCCTCGCACACCGCCTGGAAGCAAGCGGCGTTCATCAGTCAGACACTGCGCAACCTAAGGGAAAGCTCGGGAGGGTATGGGAACCTGCCGGCGCCTGCCGTCCATGCCGGTCTGCCGGTCCGCCATTTCAAAAATGACGTTCCGCGCCGGCAGATGTCATCGATCGACCTTCTGGCAAGGATACGCCATGCTGGGTTCGGCTGTTTCTGCTTCATAGCCGTGCAGCCCGAGCCCCAGACACCAAAACCCGAAACTGGCCGGCCCCGGCTGAGAAGTCTCCCAGGCCGGGGCCGTTATTGCCCATGCGACATAATTCGTCGCCGGCTATCGTCATTCGGCAAAAGGACCTGTAAGCCGAATTCTGTCGTGTGCGGTCATTCCTCTAGGCGCCGCGTTACCGCGGACACTCATCAGCGACCTACCCGGAGGTTTCGGCCCTTGCATTAGAGCAGCCTTGCGGCATCGGGCCGATGCCGGGCGCGAGCTCTGCTCCGGGCTCGCGTCTCCCTCCCTATTTGGTCTTGCTCCGTGTGGGGTTTACCATGCCTCCGGCATTACTGTCGGAGCGGTGCGCTCTTACCGCACCTTTTCACCCTTACCACTGCCTGGTGCAACTCTTTGGACCAGCTCTTTGGACAAGTCCATTGAGAGCTCCAGATGATTGCAGCGGCGGTATGTTTTCTGTGGCACTGGCCGTCCACGGGCCTTCACGCCCGCGTCCCGGACGTTATCCGGCACACTACCCTCTGGAGTTCGGACTTTCCTCTCCCGGAAGCCCTTGCGGACCCCGGCAGCGACCGCCCGGTCCTCCTGCCAGCTTTTATTTTATCCCCCAATGAAGTTTCGAATCTCTCGCGCAGCTGCCCTAAAATGAATTTCTTGCACCTTGAGCTTATCTGCCACCATCCTTTTGGTTAAGCAAAAATCTCTCCGGTTTGCTGCAGAGCTTGTCCTGCTCGCCGGAATCTGCTCGGGAGACAATCGATGAAGATCGTCGCGATCATTGCACGCATTCTGCTCGGATTGGTGTTCCTGGTCTTCGGCCTGGATAAGTTCGTCCAGTTCATACCTCAGGGCCCCATGCCGGCCGGCGCCGCCGGCCAGTTCTTGGGCGCACTCTTCTCAACTCACTACATATGGGCGGTCGGCGCATTTGAAGCTGTGGGCGGCTTTTTGCTGCTCATCAACCGCTACGTGCCTCTCGGACTGTGCCTTCTGGCGCCAGTTATCGTAAACATCCTTCTGGTGGGAACACTTTTGACGCACACGGCGCTGCCCTCCGGCATCATCGTCGCCATTCTCTGGATCATCGTCTACTCGCAAGTCCGCCCAGCGTTTCTCGGCCTCTATCAAATGCGAGTGGCAAGTTGAACGAGCTGGCTAAGCGGGCTGGCTACAATTGAATCAGGCTTGTGATCCAGTACCTCTATCTCGGCCGCATGGGTTACGGCGAGGCGCTGCGCCTCCAGGAAGAGCTGGTGGCGCTGCGCCAGCAGGGACGCATCGAAAACACTTTGCTGCTGCTCGAACATCCGCCCGTCCTCACGCTCGGCCGCAACGCAGACCGCTCCAATATACTCGCTTCAGACGATTTGCTGGCCGCGCGCGGCGTTACGCTGCACGAGATCAACCGCGGCGGAGACGTGACCTATCACGGCCCCGGCCAGCTCATCGGCTATCCCATCTTCGACCTGCGCAGCCTGCGCAATTCCAGCGGCGGCCGTCTGGGGCCGGTGGACTTCGTCCGCCTCATGGAAGAAGCTCTCATCCGGCTATGCGGCAATTACGGCGTGCGCGCCGGCCGCATCTGCGGCCTCACCGGCGTCTGGTCTCCTCTGGAGGGTGCTGCGCACGGCAGCCCCTCGGACAAGTTATGTGACAGAAAGGCCACTGACCCTCCGCAAGGCGAGCGCAAAATCGCCGCCATCGGCATTCACGTCTCGCGTGGCGTCACGTCGCACGGATTTGCCTTCAACGTCACCACCGATCTGCGCGAGTTTCTGCTCATCAACCCCTGCGGCATCACCGACCGGCCTGTAACCAGCCTTCAACGTGAACTGGAACGCGAACTGGAGCGTGAAGGGATGGACGCGACTTCGCTGCCAGGCCTCGAAGCCGTCGCACACCAAGCCGCGCGGCAGTTCGG
>JASIJW010000374.1:0-4733 GCA_030050035.1 Acidobacteriaceae bacterium
CGCTGGGCGGCGCGACGTTGCGGCTCACGCACTTGCCACGCGGGCCGTTTGGCCGGGGCACGCTGCCGCAGGTCAAATGACCGCAGCTCAGTGCACGGCTGCCATGTGGCTCGTGTGTATAAGCTTTGGTGGGCTGGTGTTCAACTTCTGGTAGTAGCTCTGCTTGGCGGCGTACATCTGGCGATCGGCCTCGGCAAGCAGTTGCTCGGAGTCGATTCCGTCCTGCGGAAAGAATGCCGCTCCAAGGCTCAACGAGAGAAAGTCCCTGCCACAAACCTCGCGGCAGGCGCGCTGGGCAAGCGAGCTGAAGATCATAGCTCGGTCGGCGACTGACGAGGACGGCATGCTCGGAGCGATGATCACGAATTCGTCGCCGCCCATGCGGGCCGTGTAGTCGGTATCGCGGCAGGCCTCGCGCATCATGTTCGAGAACAGCTTGAGCACCTTGTCGCCGGCCAGGTGGCCGAAGCGGTCGTTGATCTCCTTGAACCCGTTCAGATCGCAGACCATGACGGCGACGGTGTCGTGCTCGCGCTTGCAGCGGGCCAGTTCCTGCTCCAGATGCATGGAGAGCGCTCGCGCGTTGGCCATGCCCGTCAGATAGTCGATGGTGGCCGAGCTTTCCGCCTCGCGATACTTGAGGGCATTTTCGATGAACAGGGCGACGCGCGAGGTGATCACCTGCAGCACGCGCAGGTGATCGCTGGTGAATGCGTCGGATGCGGACTGGTAGAGAGCAAGTACGCCGACAATCCCGGTAACGCCCTCCAGCGGAACCGCCAGGGCCGAACGCGGCTCGGTGGGATTCTTCGGGTCGTGGATAAAACCCTCCTCGACGGCCGGGTTTCCGTTGATGATCGAGCGCGCGTTCTGCGCCACCCAGCCGCACAGGCCTGAACCGACCGGAATTCGGAGCGCATTTAACAGTCTGAAATTATCGCCGCTGACGAACTCGGGAATCAGCATATCTCCCTGGCGGACGAAAGCGACGATCGAGTCATAGGGCACAAGCTTGCGCAGTCGCACGGCAACCAGCGACAGGTTTTCATCCAGGCTCAGCGAATTGCCGAGATCCTGGCTTAGTTCAAAGAGCGTGTGCGCCTCCTGCCGGGCCGAAGCGATGGAGGAGAGGAAGTCACTCTCTCTCGAGCGGTAGGCTGCGTTATGCTCAAAGCCCGCTGCCGGCCGCTCGCCGCGCTCTACCCGGCCGATATACCTGAGCGCGTCCACGCGATTTTCATCCAGGCTGCGCAAAGCAAGCTTCTCCAGCTCCAGATGGCGCCGTTGAAGAATCTCGACAACTTTGGGATCGAAAGAAATTCCCGATTCCTCTGCGACCTTCTCCATCGCCTCGTTGCGCGGCAGCGCCTTGCGGTACTGACGATCCGAGGAGAGCGCATCCAGGCAGTCGACCACGGCAAGAATTCGCGCTCCGATGGGAATCTCTTCGCCGTGAAGGCCGTCTGGATAGCCCTGCCCGTTCCACTTCTCGTGATGCGACCGGACGATTGGGGCGACCGGATAAGGGAATGCGACCTTCTCCAGAATTTCCGAACCGACTACCGGATGAATCTTCATCTTCTCGAACTCGGCAGGCGTCAGCCGTCCGGGCTTGTTGATGATATGGTCGGGAACGGCGAGCTTGCCGATATCGTGCAGCAGCGCTGCCGCGCGCAGGGCATCGATCTCCTGCTCGCTCAGGTTCATGTCCCTTGCAATTTCCACCGCATACGTGCGTACCCGGTTCAGATGCTCGTGCGTGGTGTGGTCCTTGGCGTCGATTGCCAGCGCCAGTCCTTCAATGGTCCGCAAATGCAGCGCACAAACCTCTTCGACATGGCGCTTTTCCGCCTCCACTTGCCGGGTTTCGATCTCCACGCGCTTCTTTTCGTCTTCGAGCCTTCCCAGGTAAAGCAAGTATGAGCGGTAAATCCAGTACATGATCGGAACGATCAGCAGCGCGTTCTCCCACCCGATGAACCGGTCCACATAGCTGACGAGGCCCACCACCGCGGCGCCGATCAGGTAGTAGGGCAGCGACCAGAAATAGGTTTCCGACCAGATCTTGCGCAGCGAATGTCCTTCCGCCAGAGAGATCACCACCGCGATGGGAATGGTGTTCGTGAGGAAATAAGCGAAAGCGGTCACCAGCAGCAGCAGCGGCATGCTGTTGCGTAGCACGGCTATAGAAGATTGATATGCGTGATAACTAAGCCAGATTGCCGGAGCAGTCATGCTGAGCACGTTGAAGATCACTTTCAACGGCTCCGGGCCCTGCCTGGTCTTCCAGACGCTCTGCAGCAGCGCGGCAGCACAACCGATAGCGAGGGTCTCTGGCAACGAGAGCTCGAGAATGCCGAGCAGCACAAACAGGAAGTGCACCGACATGGTGCTCTCCATCCCCGGCAGCCGCACCTTCATGGTGGAGGCCAGAACGGCGATGGAAAAATAGCAGGCGAACTTAAGAAGATCGTTGGAGTGCCAGTGCTGGAAAGACTCAACCAGAATAACGGCGCCGCAGGCAGCCGTTACGCCGATAAACACCTTTGCCCGTATTGGAATGGAAGCTTCCATGGGCCCTCTCCAATGGGGCGCCGGATCCGATCTGCTTCGGTCGCTCCTGTCGCAACCCGCCAACCATCAGATTCCGGCGCATCCGCCAGATTTATCGACTTACAGCGATTGGCCCTTTATATCTCGACTCGTATCTAATTGTGAGTGCCACTTTAAGGCCATTACCCAACGACGGTCCTATTACGGCACTATAGTTCCATAAATTAGTGCCATCCTATATAGCTTCTAGTTCTATTACTTTGGCGTGTCAGGCACCTAATTAAGGGATTTCTAATTTTCTGCCGATGAGGCTATTGTGCGATAGAAGCCTCTCATAAAAGCTGCACTATTGCCGGATTCGATATATACCCGGAGCAGCCCAAGCTGAGTGGCTTTCCCCCCACAAACACGGCCACCTTGCGCATACCTGCGCTAGTGGCGCGCACATAATGCACTCGCGGCGCGCGGCAGCAACCCTGTTCGGACGGAGTGCGATAGTGTCGTAGCGCGACGGCCACTTGATTTCGTGCGGTCGCGGCAGCAAAGGGTATAGCACCCTTTGTTGCACCGTTCCGGGCAGACCTCGATCTTGCTCACTGACCGCGCAGCGTTATTGATGGATGAAATGGGAGGATAACTAGAATGAAATCTAAAACATCCCGAAGTGCCATGTGGGGGAGAAGGCTTCTGATTGCAGCCGCCCTCCTCGCTGGCGCCGGCCTCATTTCTGCGCAGCAATGGTCTCCCAAGATCTCCCACGATCTGCAGAATCAATCGGGGTCAGTCAACGTAATTATTACCTTCAACCAGCCACTCAGCGCAGCGATACAGCAGAAGGTCTTCAACCACGGAGGCACTCTTCATCGCACGTTGGGGCTGATCAACGGCGGCGTGTACCAGATTCCTTCGGCCAACCTGCTGGACCTGGCAGCCGATCCTGCGATCGCGCACATCTCGCTTGACCGGCCAGTGTACAGCTTGACAACCAGCGCCGGCACCACGCCTGCGCTCGACTACCACAATGAAACCATCAACACGTCCGTGGCCTGGAACCAGGGCCTGAGCGGCGCCGGCATCGGCGTGGCCATCATCGACAGCGGCATCGCCGGCGTCGACGACCTGAACGCCAGCAACGTCGTTTACTCGCAGGACTTCACCGGATTGGGAAGCGCAGCCGACCAGTACGGCCACGGGACTCATGTCAGCGGCATTGTCGCTGGAACGGGCGCCGACTCCACCGGCCCGAACTACTTTTACACGTTCATGGGCATCGCGCCGAATGCCAATCTGATCGACCTGCGCGTGCTCGACCAGAACGGCGCGGGCACAGTCAGCGAAGTCATCGCGGCAATTGACAAAGCGATCCAACTGCAGAACACCTACAACATCCGAGTGATCAACCTCTCGGTGGGCAGCGGCGTGTTCGAGAGCTATCACAATGATCCGCTTTGCCAGGCTGTGGAACAGGCATGGAACGCGGGCATTGTGGTGGTGGTCTCGGCCGGCAACAGCGGCCGCGACAACGCCGCAGGAACCAACGGCTATGGCACCATCACCTCTCCCGGCAACGATCCGTACGTCATCACGGTGGGCGCGATGAACACCATGGGGACTCCGAGCCGGACGGACGATGTGCCTACAAGCTACAGTTCCAAGGGACCGACGCTGTGGGACCAGATCGCGAAACCCGATCTCGTCGCACCCGGCAATCTGATCATCTCCCTCTATACGCCACAGGAGACGCTCGCGCAGGAAAACCCCGGCAACGAAGTTCCCTACGCGGTGTACGAAACCAACGGCAGCCAAAATCCATCGGGTGAATATTTCATCCTGAGCGGAACCAGCATGGCTGCGCCGATGGTGAGCGGTGCGGCAGCCCTGTTGCTCCAGCAAAACTCCGCGCTCACGCCCGATCAGGTGAAGGCCATTCTGATGGCCTCGTCCTTCAAGAACCTGATACCGAACGCCATTGTCACCGACCCAGTGACCGGCGCAACCTACGATGTGCAGGCCAACCTCTTCACGGTCGGCGCGGGCTATCTGGATATCCAGGCTGCGCTGCAGACTGCCGCCTATCCCCCGCCTGCGTGGGCAAGCGCCATGTCGCCACACGTAACCGTGGATCGGTACGGGTACGTCGTACTGGTCAACGGCACTCCTGCCAATGGAGAGCCCGTGCT
>JASIJW010000375.1:0-15143 GCA_030050035.1 Acidobacteriaceae bacterium
CGTGATCTGCTGCAGCTCTCTAGCTGCTTAACTCGATTTCTCTCGCGTGTAATGCCGATATGGGAACATGCTTCATCGATTCCCGAAACGGTCGTGCCGGGCAAGCCCTCGTTGCAGTCCTTAGTAGAATCTGTCGAGTTCAGCTTGTAGGATTCAACAAGTCATTTTGGCTTGTTTTGGGAGCAGAGGTGTTTATCGTTGTTGAACTCTGTTGAAGCCTCGGCGTTTCTTTGTTGACAAGGTCATCGGGCTCTCCAATAATTGCTCCATCTTCCCCATGCATGCCCAATCGGGCTTAATCGCGCCTGCGTCTTCCTGAGAGTTGTAGGAGCAAAGACTCCTGGCAACCAATGATCTTTGTGCTGCCTTGCATCGAGCGCGCACGACTACGTTTCCATCTTCAGTACAACAGGGCCGCACCAGAGCTGCCTTAGCGAATGTTTGCGTCTCGCATCGCTCAGCTTTCGTGCGACCAGAGGGAAATAATGGGTCAGTCTACTGGAACTACTCGCCGTCATTTTCTGAAGACCTCCGTTGCCGCTGCCGGAACCGCCGCCCTCTCGCGGCATCTCGCCTTGGCCCAGACCCCGGCAAAGTACCGCCGCTACAACGTCACCAGTCCTGAAGGGCAGAGGGCGCTTGCCAGTTATTCGAAAGGCATCCAGGCGATGCTGAACCTGCCGCCGGATCATCCGCAGAACTGGTTTCGCAACGCGTTCATTCACCTGATGGATTGCCCCCACGGCAACTGGTGGTTTTACGTGTGGCACCGCGGTTACGTTGGGTACTTTGAGCAGACCATCCGCAACCTGAGCGGTGATCCGACGTTCGCCATGCCCTACTGGGACTGGACCCAACTGCCGCAAATTCCAGACGCAATGTTCGACGGTGTGCTGACGCCGACCGACTCCGCATTCGCGCCCTTCACCAGGGACATCTCCACTTTTACATCTTTCATACAGCCCGCGCTCAAGCGATACTGGAATTGTCTCAACCCCGCCCAGCGCGTCCAGCTTAATCGCCGCGGCTACACGAGCTTCGATGCGATGTGGAACGATGTGACGGGCTACACGACGACACCACCTCCGCCGCACATCGACCCAACTAACACGGCCTTTGCACCAACTTCCATCGCGCGCTATCTGAGCCGCACCAATCCCAAGCTGCCCCCGGACGTGGCCTACAACGTCTCGCCGTTTGTGGTTTATGCGGGGCTTCTGCCAACCGACTTCTACGACCCAATTACTCAAATCAGCTTTAATAGTTCCAAGGCGCCCTCGCACAACACCCCGCCCCAAGGCAGGACTGTCTTCTCGACCTTGGAGGGATTGCCGCACAACAGCACTCACAACTGCATCGGTGGTTTACCGCCGATCTCCAATGGGCCGTGGGGCAACATGACCAACAATCTTTCCCCAGTAGACCCGATCTTCTATCTGCACCACTCCAACATGGACCGGTTGTGGGACGTATGGACGCGCAAGCAGCAGGCTCTTAAACTGCCCTACCTGCCTGGCAAGGAGGACTTCTCGACCTACGCGAATGAGCCTTTCCTCTTCTATGTGGATGGCAACGGCAAGCAGGTCGGCCCCAGCATCGCTGCAGACTATATATCCACTTCCCGATTCCAATACGATTATGAACCGGGCTTTGGTGAAGCAGTTGTCAAACCACCCAGCGCCAAATTGACTGCGAAACATGCGATAAGGTCCGCGCAGGGATTGATGAAGGGGAACGCTGCCACAGTAATGCTCCCCGCCAATGCGGTCACAGCTAATCTTGCGGCCGGCTCTCCAGCATCGCTCATCGCGCTGGTTACCCTGCCTCGCCCAACGGATGTTTCTCCCAATCGTCAGTTCGATGTCCTGGTAGGCGCGCCGTCCGACGTGACTCAGGTAGGCGCGGACAGTCCTTACTATGCCGGCACGATCGCCTTCTTCGGCGGCGACATGCATATGCAAGGAATGTCCAGCGATGCGACCTTCCTTGTTCCACTGCCGAAGCGCAAGGAAGCCTATCGGGGATTGGCTGCGAGCGGCGGTACGGAGGCCGTGACCATCCGGGTTGTGCCTTCGGGCGGCGGAGCATCGGTACTCAAAGCTGTAACTGTGCAAGCGTTGTAGGCCATGCCATGCTTGCCTTTTTCCCAACTCTCGTTTTCGCGTTCGTCGGAATGCAAGCTGCGCCGTCGCCCTCAGTACCACCCGCAACGGCGCAGTCCCGGCAAAACGGCGACGCTCGCAAGATGACGCTGGTCTTGCCGCATGCACTGCGCAATGGGGAGACGGCGTGGCTGCTGGTGAAGGTCGGCGCGATCGACCACAACCAGATCCGGCTCACGACGCAGGATGGCCGCTCTCTTGGCACCATCTCTCCATTTGGCGTGCGCTCAGGTCAAGCCGCCGGGACCTACACGGTTCCGGTGCCCGCGGAGGCTTTCCACGACGGGCGGCTCGCGCTGCGGATCTCGGTTGTGCAATCCGGCCGCGCTCCACGCGCTCCCACCAGCGAGGAGGTAAAGGGTGTGCGCCTCGTGACTCGACAGTCTGGAAGCGGCCGTTGAGCGGGGCCAACCCTTAGGCCTTCAACAATAATCGGCGACTATTGTGCTTGTTTCGGAGCCGGCATTGGGGGAGTGCATGGTTCCTATAGGCCATGCGCCATGCACGCCAAGGTGCGAAGAGAGTGGGCAATTTGAACGCAGTTGTTGTCGTTACAGACCCGTTCAAGGAGAACACTGTGAATCGAATGATGCTGAGATACTTTATTGCGACAGTCGCCATTTCCGGTTGCTGGCTTCAAGCGCAGTCGCAGATTCGGGCGTTCCAGCAGCCGCCCACGCTGAAAGAAACTCCGCAGCCAGGAGAGAAGTCGTTGTTGCTCACGGCGCAAGCGCCGGGAACCGCTTCGAATTGCAACCCACAGGCGAACGTATGGACGGACGGCAACATCGTGCATGTAAACCTGGACATCGTGCGCGCCCATTTTACGATCTTTAATCCGGCCACCGGAGTCAATGATCCAGTGGAATTGCGCTCCTACGGCGGCTGCCCGACGGGGCCTACCATCGAGGTTGATCCGGGCACGGTGCTGCGCATTGACCTGAACAACAAGCTCTCCGTAGACGATCCCACATGCCTGCCTGACCCACCTGCATATCTTCATCTTTATCCGGGAGTCGGCTGCTTCAATACGTCCAACCTGCACACTCATGGATTGCATGTTTCGCCTACGGGCAACAGCGACAATGTGTTGTTGAACATCGCGCCACAGACATCTTTTCCGTACGAGATCAATATTCCCTACGACCACCCGGCGGGAACGTTCTGGTATCACGCGCATCGGCATGGTTCGACGGCGATGCAGGTCGCGAGTGGGGAGTCAGGTGTGCTGATCGTACGCGGCGAGCGCGAGTACAAGCAGCCTTCGCCGGGAGAGAAGCCGGAACCGGCAGACATCGACACGATCCTGCATGGAGCCGACAAGGTGCCGTTCAAGGATCAGATCTTCGGTTTTCAGCAGATTCCGTATGCCTGCTTTCTTGCTGATGCAACGGAGCCGTGGGCCAAACTGCTCACCTCGAAGGGTATCTATGACTACGCCGCGTCGCAGGCATCCGGCACGCCTCCGCCATCCGCAACTGCACCCTGGGTCTGCCCGGCGACTTCTCAGGTGGCGCACTCACCGGGTGTAGTGGAGAACTTCGGTCTGCAACTGTTCTCCGCCAGCGTATGGGACACGAATGGCCGGTTCACCACTGTAAACGGCGTTGTCCAACCAACGGTCACCATCAAAGCGGGTGAGATTCAGCGTTGGCGGTTCATTCACGAAGGCATCCACGACACGATCAATTTGCAGATCGTGAAGTCGAGCAAACCAGCAACCGGGCCCGACTTTGTGGCAACCTCCGCGCTAAAGGGCAACCGCTTGGAGCAGGCTGCCGAGGTGCGCAGAGAATGCAGTGCGACTGCAAGTACGCTAGTCCCGCAGTTCCAAATCGCTGACGATGGCCTGACGCTGACGAGGATCCACGCTCTCGAGGGTGAGAGCGCGCCTGCCGTGGAAGGTTCGAACTACCTGCAGCCGGGATACCGCAGCGATATATTAGTGGTGTTTCCGTCCGACGGATACTATTGCCTGCTCGATCAGCAGGCTCCGGCTTCACAGCGTGTATCGACAGGACCAAACGGGATTAACGGCGGAGGCTCCGGACCCTCGGAGCCGCAACTGCTGGCCTACATTCATGTGGTAGGCGGCAAAGCGGTGAGCGGCGATCTGAGGCAATATGTTCAGCAGACGCTATACGATGGCAATCCGCAGTTGCCTCCGGCGGTGCGCGATGGCCTCAGGGCGGGGAATCTTGAACCATGGGCGCCCTTCACGGAGCTGCCGCCGGTGACCGATCCGAAGGCCAAGCCACAACAGGCAGCATTTGAGATTGGCCCAAAAGGCTTCACGGTCAATGGGGTCAGCTATAAGCCGGACGTCGTAAACATCACGCGGCAGGTGAACACTGTCGATGCGTGGGAGTTGACCGCGCCAAGCACCAAGCAAAATCCAGGCGAGCCACATATCTATCACATCCATGTGAATCCGTTCGAGGTGATGGATGTGACGTCAGACGCGGATGGCACGTCCATCTTTCAGCCCGATGGCAAGTGCAAGGCCAGCGTCCTCAAGGATCCGATGCAACTAGCGGTTCAATATTGCAATCTGTGGCATGTCTTTAAGGACACGATCTTTGTGGAGCCTGGTTACACAGTCCATACGCATACGTTCTATGACCGATATATAGGCGAATTCGTGATCCACTGCCACATCCTGGACCATGAAGACGCCGGCATGATGCTCAACATCAATATCGTGCCGGACCTGAATGCGCCGGGAGGTGGTCTTGGAATGAGCGGCATGAACGGCACGAATGGAATGAACGGCATGAGCGGAATGAATCACAACCAATAGTAGGTTCTCTCCCGGAGTGAAGATGGCACTGAAGGTTGGCATACCTTTGTACGAAGGGTTCGACTCATTGGACGTGATCGGACCCTTTCAGACTTTTACGTTTGCCGGGATGGAGCGTTACCTGATCGGGCCGGGCGATGCGTCCGGTCCGGTCGCGGTGACTTCGTTTGAAGGCATAAGTCTGACCCCGGATAAGACGTTCGAGAGCTGTCCGCAACTGGATGTGCTGTTCGTTCCCGGCGGCTCCGATCCGGTTTCAGTCTTGGCTGCCGGGCACCCCGGCAGCAACCCGTACCTCGATTTCCTGATCCGCCAAGCTGAGGGTACGCAACTGGTGTGTTCAGTTTGTACAGGCGCACTGTTGTTGGCCGGCGCGGGATTACTCAACGATCATTTGGTGACAACGCATTGGGCCTTCAAGGATGTTTTGCGGCTATTTCCGGTATATGTTGTCGATGACTACCGGCGTTATGTGCAAAGCGGCCAACGAATCACAGGTGCGGGCATCTCGTCGGGCCTAGATGAGTCCCTGTATATTGTGTCGATACTTTATGGGCTCGATGTTGCGCGGCGTTGCCAACTGGCGATGCAATACAACCCCCATCCGCCATTTCACTGTGGAGACCCTTCTGATTCCGAAATCCAGGATGATCCGGCAATGGTCGAAGATCGCAAGGCGTTGTGGCAAGTGTCCGATGCGGCAAAAGCGGTGGAGCGGTGGTTGCGTGATCCCAAGGCAACAGCGTGAGCCTGATCACCGTGCGGATATACTGCTCGGTCAAGATGGCGGCCGCCGATAAGGATGTACGCCAGGAGTTCTCGATGCGCCGTTGGGCAGGATAGGAGACATTTTCCTTTGGCCGGGAGGGTCCCAACCAGCCCATGGCTGATGTCGAAGCCAAGTTCCCGGAGAGTCAGCGGATCGCCACGTCCCCTTGCTCTATTTCCGCTATAGCTGCTCGGGTCACGGCCACATAGCCGTGCTCTTTGATCTGCTCGGCGCGGGCGCGGTAGTGGTCGAGGTCCTGCGGAGCCCAGGTTCCGAGCCCATCGACATAGCGGTTACACATGCAGAAGACTGCGGCAATGAGCACCGTGTCGTGAATCTCGCGGTCGGTGGCTCCCTCGCGGCGGGCGGCGGAGATGTCCTCGGCGGTAACACTTTTGCCGCTTTGCTGCACCTTGCCTGCGATGTTGAGTAGCGCCTTTAGCTTTGGCGAAATATCAGCGTGGATCCAGTCGGTCTTCACTTTCTGGACCAAAGCTTCGTTGTGATCTAACTGGGCGGCAGCAACGGCTCCGTGAATTGTCTGACAAAAGAAGCAGTCGTTGCGCCAGGAGACGTGCGTGGCGATCATCTCGCGCTCGCCGGGCGTGAGCGTACTCTCCCCTCGCAGCAGAGTGTTTACCAGCTCGTTGATTGACTTGGACGTTTCGGGGCGGAAGGTCATCGGCCCGAGAATTCCTGGGAACTCCTGTCCAAGCTCCGGCGCAATCGGCAGCTCAATCCAAGCCATCGCAAAACTCCTGTGCTGATCGTTGCGGAAAGGGTGTTGGGAATCCGCAACAGCATGGTAGAAGTGGCGCGGCTTTCCGCGCATCCACCTGAAGTTGGAGAAAAATGCCGTCCTCCGTTGGGATGTGTCCTCCAGCATGTGTCAGTCATAATTTCACTCGCCGGACGTAATCCCCAACTCACAAATACAATCCCGGCTCATTGAGACCATGACGACCAGCCCCACGCGGGACCCCGCGGGTCTGCGCGACTCAGAAACCGGACTGCGCTACGCCGGATGGCGCGTTGCCGCGATCTGCCACATCGGCGTGCTCACCGGGTTCGCGACGGTTTTCATTTACAGCTTCAGCTTCATGGTGCAACCGTTACACGATGCCTTCGGCTGGAATCGAGAGCAGATTGCGCGAGCCTTTTCGCTCGCGGCAGTCTCTGTAGCCTTTGGCTCGCCTCTGATTGGCAAACTCATCGATCGCTTCGATCCGCGCAAGCTGATTACGGCCTTCATGGCAGCGTTTGGCCTGGGAATCGCGGGGTTCGCCTTCCTCACGCCGCACCTGCTGCAGTTCTACGCCAACGCCGTGTTTGTTGGGATCGCCGGAACCGGAACGTATCAACTTGGCTATGCGCGCATAATCGCTGGATGGTTTGAGCGCAAACTGGGTGCGGCACTGTCGATTGTGGTAGCGGGGTCGGGCGTGGGCTCGTTCTTGGTGCCGCCGATTGTGCAGCACCTGATCGCGGCATGCGGCTGGCGGCAGACGTATCTGTGTCTTGCGGCCTTGCCACTGCTGATCGGCGCGCCTTTGACCTTCGCCTTTGCGCGTACCGCGGACGACACACATCGAGCTAAAGCAGCTCCTGTGGCGACTCGCGACAGCGCCATTGGTCTGCGCTGGGCGGAGGCTATCGCTTCAGTGCCGTTCTGGTTACTGGTGCTGGGCGTGTGCGCTCTTTCGCTAAGCGAGAACGGCGCGCTCGCGCACCTGGCGCCGATGCTGAACCAAGCCGGTCTGCGTGCGCACGAGGTCGCCTTCACTGCATCGCTGTTGGGCGTCGCCAGCATCATCGGACGGTTCGCTCTTGGGTGGCTGCTGGATTACGTCAAGGGATCGGTGATCGCGGTGGGATCGCTGCTGGCCGCAGGATCGGGCATGTTCCTGCTCGCGCACGCGCACACTTTCGCGGCGGCGGGACCGGCGGCCCTTGTCGCCGGACTCGGAGGCGGATGCGAACTCGACCTGATCCCGTACATGCTGCGCCGCTACTTCGGGCTGCGCGATTTTTCTGCGCTTTATGGGCTGGTCTACACCGGTTTCGCGCTGGCCGGCGCCGTCGCACCGCTGATCCTTGGCCACATATATGACGCGACCGGATCTTACACCGCAACGATGAACCTCTTCTGCGGCGCGACCGTTATCGCCGCCTTCGCTATGTTCGCCCTGCCTGCGTATCGATTCACCGTGCATGCAGCAACGGCGGAAGAACCCGGTTCCGCCATATCCGATCCCGTTCTTACTGTCGACAAAGGAGCAGCCCTTGAAAGCCGTTGAGCAGGAACCGATGTGGCTTCCCGCCGTGGAAGCGAATCCGCAGCCCAGCCCCTATGCCGACCTGATCCGCGTGGCACAATCGGCGGGGAAGGAACACTGGCAGATCTGGAATCTGTTCGCCTTCCGCCCCGAAGTGACCTCGCATCTGGCCAGTTTCACGGAAGGCGTGATGCGCAGCCCGGCTCCCATCAGCGGCGCGCTGCGCGAACTGATCGCCGCATACACCTCATGGACAAACAAATGTGAGTTCTGCTGGCGCTCGCATGCCGCAGTGGCAGCGGAGATGCTGGGCAACGAAATACTGGTGCTGCAGGTGCTGGAGGATCTCGAGTCCTCGCCGCTTCCAGAGCCGGAGAAGGCGCTGATGCGATTTGCGGGCAAAATGACCCGCGAGCTGTCGCAGATGGAGGAGGCGGACATTGCCAGGCTCCGTGAGTTTGGCTGGACCGACGAGGCCATCTACTTCACTATCCTCGTCGTCTCGCTGTTCAACTTCTACAACCGATGGGTCACGACATCCGGCGTACACCCCGTCTCGCCGCAGATTCACCACGTGCACGGGCAACGTCTGGCGGTCAGCGGCTACGAGCCTAAAAACCGCCTCGCCGGAATTCAGGCGAAGGGTCTGTAACGCATATGCGGAAGCCCAACGAGGTATCCACGGTAATGCAAAGCAATTTTTGAGGAGCCAGAATGACCCGCAATCTGTTACGAACGCTAGCACTTTGCTTCGCTCTAGCCGGCACCGGTGCGGCCCAGCAACTCGCGACGCTCAACGTGACCGTTTCCGATCCCGCCGGTCACGTTGTGCAGGGCGCCACCGTCAGGGTTAGCAATGCAGGAATGGATTTTCTGCGTAACCAAACCACCAACCACGCCGGACTGGCCGTGCTCAATGCGCTGGCTGCGGGAGAGTACCGCGTGGATGTGGGAGCGGCCGGATTCGAGCCATGGCAGGCGCCGCTTACGCTGACGGTGGGGCAGAGCGCATCGATCTCTGTAATGCTGCGGATTGCCTCCGTGAAGCAGAGCGTTACCGTGTTGGAAACCTCGACAGCGGCGATCGACACCGACACGCCAGAATCGAGCGAGGTGATCACGCCGCACCAAATTTCCGATCTGCCGATCATCGGGCGCGACTTTATTGATTTTGCTCTGATGACACCCACGGCGAACGTTGGTCGCAGCACTGCGACGGCCGCGCAGTCTCCTTTTCAGGAGACGGTGCTGCAGCTCAGCTTCGGCGGACTGCGCGAGACGCACAGCTCGTTTTTCGGACTGGATGGCATGGATTACTCCGTCAGCCTTTCCGGAGTGCAGCATGTAAGCCCTTCGCTCGACTGGGTGCAGGAATTCCGCGTGGTGGATGGGCCCTTCACTGCGGATAATGGCCGCAATCTGGGCTCGGTTGTCAACACGATTACGAAGTCCGGCAGCAACGATCTGCACGGATCAGCGTATGAGTATTTCCGCAACGGTGCGCTCGATGCCGATAATCCACTCTCGGCGCCCGGGCTGCACACACTGCGCGTGAATCAGTTCGGAGCCGACGCCGGAGGGCCAATCCGGCACGGAAAGACTTTTTACTTCACCGGATATGAAGGGCAGCGCCGCGGAGAATCGCCGATTTACTCCAGCTTCATCCTTGGCTGCATCGACCAGCCGAACTGCATGGGGCCGGGGACGCCGAGCATCAACCAGGTGAAGCAGATGTTCGGATTGCAGCCGGAATCCCTCAGCTCGGTGCTGGAAACCGACGACTACGACAAGTCGATCGGAAAAATTACGCAGGTGTTCAGCGAACGGAGCATCCTGACCGCTGGATATCTCTTCGCCGACGATCGCAAGGGGGATATTCCCACGGCAGCGCCAGGGCAGGGATTGCCGTCCACCTACCGCGACAATCCTGTCCGCGACCAAACGCTGTTTGGAAATTTTCTCCACATAATCAATCCGCGCTGGACTGCAGAGAGCATTCTGGATTTTGGCGATCGGCTCTTTCATATGACGCCGCACGGAGCGGGATACGAGCCAACACTCG
The DNA here is from genome assembly GCA_030050035.1 of Acidobacteriaceae bacterium. Taxonomy (GTDB): domain Bacteria; phylum Acidobacteriota; class Terriglobia; order Terriglobales; family Acidobacteriaceae; genus Telmatobacter. The sequence goes on from JASIJW010000375.1 coordinate 10,070, forward strand.
ACGTCTCCGACACGCTGGTCTCTGGAGGATTCACGGGCAGCGTCTCGTATTACCGCGAGCCACATTTCGAGGCGCAGGAGAACCTAACCTGGGTTCACGGTGCGCACTCGCTGAAATTCGGCGGCGGATTTGAGCCTGTATGGATTGCTGCGCAGACGACGTTCTTCAGTCCGGGCGGCGCCATCTTCACGCCGCAGAGCTTCTTCGGCGCAGGTGAGTATGCCCAGCCTCCGTTCGGGCCAGGCACTCCGGTGCAGTTCCTCTTTTTGGAACCGCGGTCGTATTTCGGCCAGCAGCTCCCCGTGCGTCCGCTGCCGTTTGCCGGGTCGCTGTACGCCGGGCCTGCGGCTTCTGCTTTTACCGATGCGACCAACCTACACTTCTGGCATCGCATGGCGAATTTCTACGGGCAGGATCAATGGAAAGCTACGCAACGTCTGTCGCTCACCGCGGGCGTGCGCTACGACTTCGATGTGTTCCCATCGGCATCGGACGTGCGCGTGATCGGCCCGATGAATCCGACGAACTACGACAATGTGCAGCCGCGGATCGGCTTGGCGTATGCGCTTCGCGGAGGCAGGCAGGTGGTGCGCGCGGGCTTTGGTCTGTTTCGCGGACCTTGGGACTACAGCGATCTTATGGTCGGGTGGCAGGGCGCGTCGGCGTTCACGTCGATGGACAATCCCTACGTGCAGGACTTCAACACGCCAGACGGCGTGGTCGGGCTGGGGCCGTCAGGTATAGTCGGAGTTTCGGGACCGGTCCTTGCGTCGCAGGCGCTTCGCTCCTTTGCTACAGCGGGGGCGTATCCTGCGCCGTCAGAGTTGCAGCAATTCCCGCTGGGGTATATCCAGCGGAAATTCCCGAATGACTACTCGGAGCAGGCGAGCCTCGAGGTTGAATCGCAGCTGGGCCGTGGCTGGGTGCTGACCAGCGGATATCAATATGTTCACGCGCTCGATTTGCCGGTTTACCTCAGCGTGAATGGCATTCCCAATGGCACTCTGCCCGACGGCCGGCAGTCGTTTGCGACTGCCGATCCGCGTTTCGGGTTTGCGCTGATTGCCACACCATCCGGATTCTCCGATTACAACGGCGGCATTTTGAGCCTGCGGCGGAGCTTCGCGGGACATTACAGCGTGCTGGCAAACTACACATATTCGAAGTCGATCGATATCGCCACGGATGTGCAGCTTACCGATACGCCGCAGGATTATCTTGATCCCATGCAAGACCGCTCCGTGGGCGACAACGATATCCGGCATCGCGCGACGATAGCGCTGGTGGCTGAGACGCCGAGCCAGTGGTCCCGCGCGCTCCGGAACTACAGTTTCTCGACGCTCAATACCCTGCAGAGTCCGCGCTACTATTCGATTCTGGCGGGCTTCAACGTGCTCGGAGACGGCTTTCCGTTCTCGGATCGCGTGGGGAATATCGGACGTAACTCATATCGCGGCGCGTCGAATTACGACACGGACGCGCGGCTGGAGCGCACCTTTCGGATCACCGAGCATCTCAGGACGCAAGCGAGCCTGGAGAGCTTCAACCTGCTCAATCATCGCAACGTGCAGAGCATTGACCAGGTATACGGAGCGCCTGACTTTCTTGGCCCCGTGCCGCGGCAGTTCGGTGATGGCATCGGCAGCCCCGCAAACCCCACGTTTGCGACACCCAACTTCACCGGACCAGCACGGCAGCTTCAGGCCTCCGTTCTCATTAGCTTCTAACCTGAGGAGAAACGAACATGCCCCATATCGCTCTCGAAGAAGGTATTCCCGGCATCGTCAGCGCCTTTTCTTTCCGTCCAGAGACGGCAAAACCGATGCGCGAATTGGCAGAGGTTCTGCTGCGGGGGCCAAGCTCACTGACCAGCGCGGAGCGCGAGATGATCGCGGCTTATGTCTCCTCGCGCAACGAGTGCCGCTTCTGCCAGCTTTCGCATTCGGCCGCCGCGGCAGAGCACCTTGGTGGCGGTGAGTCGGATTACGCGCTGGTGGAGGCGGTGAAAGCCGATGCGAAATCGGCGCCGGTTTCGCCGAAACTGAAAGCCTTGCTGCACATCGCCGGCAAGGTGCAACAGGGTGGTAAGGCCGTTTCCGCGGAGGACGTTGCCGCGGCGCGGGCACAAAGCGCGACTGACATGGAGATTCATGACACGGTGCTAATCGCGGCGGCCTTCTGCATGTATAACCGCTATGTGGATGGACTCGCGACTTGGCAGCCGGAGGATCCCGCGAGCTATCGGCCGATGGGTAAGCGGATGGCGCACGAAGGATACATGCGCGCTCCGGAGCCTGCGGCAGTACGTTGAACACCCCGGCGTGAATCTGCAGAGCCTTTTCGGCCGCACACTCGCCCAAGAGCCCTGTTCAACGAACACATTATCACCGATGCACTCACCGAGCGAATCTGGACCTCTCGGTGGTTAACCCGGGTATTCCGTGGCCGTGTATCTGACCAACCCCGATCAGAACGGGAAGGTCTTAAGCGGCGCGTTGTGGTGACTATAGATGGATCAGCCCGCGTTTCAACGCACTGACGACAGCTTGCGTGCGATCGCCCACATTGAGACGCATGAGGATGACGCTGACGTGACATTTTACTGTGGACTCGGTGATTCCAAGCTGGGATGCGATCTCTTTGTTGCTCTTCCCTTTGACAATGAGGTCGAGCACCTCGCGTTCACGCGCGCTCAGGTCAGAGTTGGGTATGCGCGAATTCAGCGCGCGAGACACGGGCTGGGGTAAGAAGCGCCCGCCGGCATGCACACGGCGTAGGGCGCTGACCAGTGCATCATGCGGCATCCCTTTGATGATGTAACTGCGTGCTCCTGCCTGCAGAGCCTGATGAATATCCTCATCGCCCTCGTAGGTGGTGAGCACAACAAACTTGGCGTTGTGGTGACGTGCGGTGAGGGTGCGAATGGCTTCGACGCCGCTCATTCCCGGAAGGCGCAGATCCATAAGCGTAATGTCGGGCAGGTGCTTCTCAAACAGTTCGATGGCCTCTTCGCCACTGCCCGCCTGGGCTACTGCGGTCATATCAGGCGTGGCATCGATGATGGCGGCAATGCCAACGCGCATGATTGGGTGATCGTCGACAATAAGAATCTTGATTCTTGCCGCTTCTGCCATATCGTCTGGTTCATCCATCGATTGCCTCCAGCTTGCTCTTTTTGGGCTCTCGCTGTAAAGCGGTCTTATTGTGTTGTGAGCTCAAGCTGATATTCGGGGACGAGCCGAATGCGATTCAGCGTGTCGATCTGTCCCTCCGGCGCGAAATGTGGAGGATCAGGAATCTCGAAATATATGGGAGCATCGTGCCGCAGCGGCAGAATGCTCAACTCGAATGTGCCGGGCTTATCTGGGGTGAGAAACCGCTTCAGTCCGATCATCCACGGTTTGCCGTTGTAGAAATTGTCGTCCAGAAGTCGATGGTCCTGCGTGAGACGCGCGACGTTACCTTCATATTTCACGTCGAGGAAAAGTTCGCTCAATTCACAGTTTGCTCCGGCCGGAACCGTAATCGACCATCGGGCTGCTTGAGGGAGTTCGCCGGCATCGGGAGCCTGGGCTACGCCGTGCGGACGCCACGATAGTGCGGGGCCAATCTTAACCGGTGGTGCGGTTCCTGCCGCCTGAACCGGTTTCATCTCGACTGAAAAATTCCATATAGGCGCCTGTGCGGTAAAGGTGGCCGCCTGGCTCGTTGCGGTTTGCGATGCAAGCGGCAGCGCGGCTTTAAACGGAGCCGCATTTGGCGGTGTGAGCGTGAATTGGAACTGTCGCGTGCCGCGTGAGCGCAGCCAAATTTTCGCTGGATGCGAATCTGGATCGGCGACGAAATCCTGGTCTGTGATGAGCAGATGCTCGCTGCTTTGTAACCGCACCTTCCAGGCATTCTCGGCTTCGTGCGTGGTGAGGACGACGAACCGCAGCGAATTGCCTGAGCTTGAAACGATGTCAATGGATGAGTCAACACCAGGCTGAATCCCGCGCACGTAAACGGTGCCGGCGGCGCGGACAATTTCTCCGGTTGAGCTTTTCACCGTTCGAACCGTTTCGGCATCGAAAGCGAACTCGGACGAGATGCCTGGCTGCGCCTCGAAGTAGACGATGGTTACGTGCGGTTGCTCAATTCGCGTAAAAAGCTGTGCGGTTGCGTAGCGAAGGGTTGCGCCCTCAAGAGGTAGATTGAAAGGCCAGATGAAATACGCTCCCGAGGGCAGATCGATAGGCCGGCTTGGCACAGCCAGCGTGCCATGGGGCAGGCGGAGAAGAAACTGCGCTGCTGCCCGTGCGGGCGCGGGATCATTTCGGATGTAGTTATTGAAAAAGATAAACCCCCTATCGCCGTTCGACCGCACCGAGGCCCGAGGAACGGAAAGGTCGGCCGGGTTTGCAGGTACGACGTCCGGGGGATGAACGATCATCGGCGCGAGCTCGCTGCCAAAATCGTTGAGGAAATATTGAAAGACTTTCAGTTTCCGCAGAGAGGCTCGCTCTTGTCCGAACTCGCCCAGCGGGGCCTGGAAGTCGTAGGACTTGATGGGAAGATCGTTGGGATAGCCGGTTTCCTGCGATTCCTGCAAAGTTGATAGCTTGCCATCCGGATTCTCGCCACCCTGGAACATATAGGTTCCATAGAGATTGACGCCTGAGCCCAGCATCACTGGAACCATGGCAGCGATGTCGTCTGGCGCAATCACCGGGCGGCGATGATACGTATCCTCAATGCCGCCACCGATCTCGGCCGTCAGGTAGGGCAACTGACCCGCAGGCGCGTGTGTAGTGTTCGGTTTATCGCGACCACTGTCAGCACTCACATTGGCTGCGACGCGACTCTGGAAACGAAAGGCGTATATTTCGGCGGGAGGTAGCTTGGCAACAGAGGCGTCCCAGGGGGCGTCAGGGTAGCCACCATAGACCGGAATGACGGCGCGGGGTGGGACGACGGCGTTGTCCCATCCGGTTACGAGATAAAGCGGCACGTCGAGGCCGCTGGCAATTGCAATCCGTTTGAGCTCAAGAATGTGCGCTCCGCCCGCGCCGGGCCCGCGCTTTGAATATTCATT
>JASIJW010000376.1:0-4767 GCA_030050035.1 Acidobacteriaceae bacterium
CGGCGGAGTATTTCCCCGGCGAGTTTGGCCGGTAAGCGTCACGCCGCCGGCGCCATGCAGCGCCGCAGGCTCAACCTGTCCTTTGCCCACGGTGCGAAAGTCGATATCGGCAACCGGCGAACGCCATGTTCTCGTAGTCTCGGCTGCGATGGTTTGGCCATTCGTAAGCGCCTGGCCTTCATCGCGACTCTGAAACTCCACTCCGCGTTCCAGGTGCGCATGCCGCAGTTCGCCCGTCGCGCTGAATTCGAGTTCCATCATTGGCGATGTCCCGTGGATGAGTGCCCCGTGGATCGCACGGCCGTTGTTCGCCGAATCCATCGTCACGCCGCCGGTCAGATGGCCGTGGCGCGGCTGATTGTCCTCATTGAACTCCATCACGCCCGTAGGCGCGGCGATGCGGCTGCCTGCATCGGTGGATACGGTAAACCCCTTTTCGGCATTGATCCGTTCCACTGAACCATCGTCACCAAATACGATCTGCGCCTCGACGGCGGTGGCCCGTTCGGTGCGGGTTTGCGCCGCGGCCTGTTGCATGTAGCAAATCTGCGCATCGCGGTCGAACTCCGTGTGTTGTGCGCGAATCTGGACAGGGTTGGGGCCGCGCTGCGTCGTCAGCTCCACATCGCGGTCGAGCACCAGGTACCCGCGGTCGGAGTCGTAGCTTGCGCCGATTGCGCTTCCGCTGCCCTGCGCAGTCGAAAATTCAACGCGCTGGTTGGTGGTGGCGATGCCGCTCTGCTGGTTGAATACCAACCCGCTGGTTTTCACGTGAATCGCGCTCTCCGCCCTGTTTTCCCGTGAAGGCGGTGCAGCGGGTTTGTGCGGGCCGGCGGTCTTCTGCGCGGCCGGCTGCGGCGGCGGCCGCATTAGCGTAATCTCCACTGGTCCCGCAGCCGTCGCCGTGCCCGTCTTCTGGTCGTACTCGAATTCGTCTCCTTCAATGCGGTCGGCGCCGCTGCCGTTCTTTCCGTACAGCTCAATGACCACGTCGTGCAACGTAGCGCGGTCGTTCTTAAGCTGGACGACGCGCGAGGCATGAATCTTGAAGATGGTGCGGCCGCCGTGCGACTGGGTATAGGTGAAGCCGTTGGATTCCCGCTGAATATCGATGCCCAGGCGTCCGGGAATATCGGGGTGGCCGAGAGGGTTTTTCCACCTGCCGATGGCGAGGAAAATGGCGATGGCAGCAATCACCAGAACGCCCGCAGCGAGCACCAGCGTCCGGATTCGCTCGATGGTCAAACGCACGGGTCAGTTCCCCACCCCACGGCCGGCGCCGAGCCGCTGAGCCAGTCTCTGCGCCAGGCTCTCGCCGAGCTCGCTCCACAGCAGGCGCGCCGTGGCGCCAGATTCCTTCTCCACGGCCTGCGCGAGCTCGATAAGCTGCCGCACATTTTCTTCTACGTGCCGCGCGCCCACCTCATCCAAATTCACGTCCTCTTCAAGAAATGGCGCGTCATTGCCTAAATCGATGCGAATGTGCCCATCCTGCTCGTACGCACCCTCATCGAAAAGCGGTCCGAACCCGATGACGCGGACCATGCGCGGAGTGCGCGCCCAGCGCGGGTCTAAGCCGGCGGCTTGTTCCAGCTCCCACAGGCTCCAGCCGATTTGGAACTCGTACGCGTAGTCGTCATGGAGCAGTTCGAGAGCCTCTTCAACAGCCTGGCGCGGGGCAATGCCCTCTGTTCCGCGGCCCCATACGCGCTGAAAAACCGGCGTCTCGCTCCAGCCCACCGGCCACACGGTAGCCGAGTAGACTCCGCGTTCGCCTCCGTGAGCAGCAAAGGCCGACAAAACCGCGGTGAGCTTGTCTGGCAGCGCGGTCAGGCGGAGGTTTGGATACCAGAGACTGAGGAAGAGCGTGTCCGACATTTGTATCCAGTTTAGACGCGCGGGCGGCGGGACAGTTCCCGAACGAACTGCTGTCAAATCGCGACACTGCCGGCCGGCTGCTGCTGGGTCATGCAATGCAGCGCGCCCAGGCCCCAGATAAGATCCACGCTATGAATGCCGATGACCTCGCGATCGGGAAAAACTTCCGCCAGCAGGTTGAGGGCGATGCGATCGTTCGGATCATGAAACGTGGGAACAAGCACAAGCCCGTTCGCCAGATAAAAATTCGCGTAGCTGGCCGGTACGCGCTGGCGGCGAAAAACGACCGGCCGCGGCATAGGCAGTTCGATAACAGTGAACTGCTTGCCCTGAGGCGTGCGAACAGCCTTAAGCCGTTCGAGATTTTCGGCCAGTGGCTCATGGTTCGAGTCGGACGAATTGGGCTCGACGGCCGCGATGACGGTATCGGGCGCGACAAAGCGTGCGATGTCGTCAATATGGCCGTGCGTATCATCGCCGGCGATGCCGCGGCCAAGCCAGATAACCTGATCGATGCCCAGGTAATCGGAGAAGACCTGCTCGATCTGTGCGCGGCTGAGTCCCTGGTTCCGCTGCTGCACTTCGCTCAGCAGGCACTCTTCCGTTGTGAGCAAAAGGCCTGAGCCGTTCACATCAATAGAACCGCCCTCGAGGACGATACGGCGGTCGGTGCCGTCAGGGAGCGTAAGTGTCGGCCGCCATTCAATCATGCTAAGCAATTTAGCCACGCGGCCGGGAAGCTGATCATCAAGACGCCAGTCGTCGTACTTGGCCCAGGCGTTGAACTGCCAATTCGTGAGACCTGCTCGGCCCTCCGAATCTCGGACAAAGATTGGACCTGAATCCCGCGTCCATCCTCGGTCAGTTGGCCACTGATGAAAACTGACCCGATCGAGCTTCGCGCCGGCGCGCCTCAGCATGCCGGCAACTCGGCGCTCCATCTTAGCGTCTTCAACAACCAGGTGCACGCGTTCGTGCGCGGCCAGCAGGCGAACGATCTCCGCGTAAAGCCACGGAATCGACGCAAACTTGCCGGGCCAGTCCTCGGGATTGTGGGGCCACGCCAGCCACGTCGCTTCGTGCGGCTCCCACTCGGCGGGCATGCGGAAGCCCAGTTCACGTGGCGTTCCTGCGGACATGGCTAGCGAGGTGCTCCCTCGCTGCCCGCAGGATCAAGAAAGCGGTTGCAGATGGGCGCGTAGGCGTCGATGCGGCGGTCGCGCAGGAACGGCCAGTTGCGGCGCGTCTCCTCGATCAGGTGCAGATCGACCTCCGCGATAAGGATCTCCTCCCGGTCGTGCGCAGCCTTGGCGATCACCCGTCCAAATGGATCAGCGATGAAGCTGCCGCCCCAGAACTCAAGCCCCGGCCCTTCGGCGCGGTTGCCGAGAATATCGCCATGCTCCTGCCCAACACGGTTGGCTGCGGCCACATACACCCCGTTGGCAATGGCATGCGAGCGCTGAATGGTCTGCCAGGCGTCGTACTGCGCAATGCCGAACTCCTCTTTTTCCGCTGGGTGCCAGCCAATCGCAGTCGGATAAAAAAGCACTTCCGCGCCCTGCATTGCCGTCAAACGCGCACCCTCGGGGTACCACTGGTCCCAGCAAACCAGCGTGCCCACGCGGCCAAAATCCTTTCCGAACCCCATATCGACGGCACGGAAACCCATATCCCCAGGCGTGAAATAGTACTTCTCGTAATAGAGTGGGTCGTCGGGGATATGCATCTTGCGGTAGATGGATGCAATCTCGCCAGCGCTGTTCAGCGTGACCGCCGTGTTGTGATAGAGCCCGGGCGCGCGACGCTCAAAGAGCGAGGCGACAATGGCAATGCGTGCTTCGCGGGCCACCGCAGCCAGCCGCTCCGTAGACGGACCAGGGATGGATTCGGCCAGATCGAAAAGCCGCAGATCCTCGCGCTGGCAAAAGTACTGGGTGCGGAAAAGCTCCGGCAAGCAGACAATGCCGGCGCCACGGCGCGCCGCCTCGCCCACGTGCTCCAAGGCCGCGGCGAAGTTTGCCTCAGGATCGGGTCCCATGCGCATCTGCACCAGAGCGATGTTGTATTTGCGCGCGGACGGCATGGATTAGCTGATTCCTTCCCTGCTCTGGATTTCGCGGATTTCCGCCCTTTTCGCAAAATGCGAAAAAGACGAAGCATGTATAGCTTCACTGAAAGCTTCGACCGATCCGTCTACCGATCCGCCTATGGGCCGGTCCAGCGTTTCCGGTTTCAGAAACGAAGCCACGCAGGCAGCAGCAGCCAGCCCGTCAGCCTTACTTCTCTTCCAGTATCAGCACCGCAGCGGCGATCGTCGTGGTCCACTTGCCGTTCTTGTCGCCCACGGCAGACTGCGTAATGTTACTCGTGCGGACAATCTTGTTCGAGATGCGGTAAATCTCTTTCTTCTCGTCCCAGCTCTTGTCGGGATCGAACTCGACATCAAGCGTGGTAGCCAGCATCTCCGCAGCCAGTTCCTCGGCATACTCGCCTGCCTGCTCCTCGGTCTCGCCAAAGCTATGGTGCTCGCTCAGGTAGCCATACGTGTTGCGGTCGGCGGGGATCGCCACGCCGATGCTCGAGACGATGAGCCGGTGCGGCTCGCGCGTGGAGTTCTCGGCGATAACGGCGAAAACAATTTCACCGTGGTTGAGATACTTCAGACCTTCCTTGCGCGGAATGATCTTGCACTGCGGCGGAAAGATCGAGGAGACGCGTACCAGGTTCTGCGAGGCGATGCCCGCATCCCGAAGGGCCAGCTCAAATGATGTCAGCCGCTCCTTGTGTTTGCCGACGCCCTTGGTAAAAAAAAGCTTCTTCGGGACCATGCTCTTGCCCAATTTCGATGTGCCCTCCGTGGGTTCAAAAGATGCCGGATTTTCCGTG
>JASIJW010000377.1:0-8803 GCA_030050035.1 Acidobacteriaceae bacterium
CTGAAGTGGAACCAGGCAAGAGCTAACGACGCGACAGATGCCTTTCGCCAGTCAGGTGGAATTTGAGAAGTATGCTCGGAGGAGCAGTCGGAAAAAGTTCCTCCACACGATGGAAAACTGTGGTTCCCTGATGTCAGTTGGAAGCGCTGTTAGGGCCGTAGAGGCCACGAGTTTCTTCAGCCGTGCGTTCTCGTCGCACAGGTAGCCACTTTGGGGCCAGGACTGGCTGCTTCGTCCGCTGGGGTCTGCGACTGGCAGGCAGTGGTGGACACAACGCAAAAAGCAGGCCATCGTTGCGGTTGCTCGCAAATTTGCCGTTCTCCTGCACAAGCTGGCGACAACGCAAAGAACACGCGGATAAGGGACTAGCACCCCAAACTGCCGAAAATGCAGACACAATGATTGTCCCCTGGCATTACCAATCCTCTGCCCCCGAAAGGGATCACTCTGGCATCCAGAAACCCGAGACCGATCACCATCTTTTCGCCCAAATTGCATACGTAGCGGAAAAATCCAAGGGATCCAAGCTAAGAAATATAAGCAAAATTGTGTAAAATAACAAAACAACGTGCTATGATGTTAGACACAACGTAAGCTTTTGATTTCTTATGAATCCAAATGACCAGCATTCAATCCTCTTGGAGGAACTGAGCACCATCGAGATTCAGAAATTGCTCGCCGATGGGTACCAAACGGTTATAGTCCCTTTGGGCGCCGTCGAGCAGCACGGGCCGGCGCTCCCCTTGCTGGTTGATAACGAACATGGTTTACAAACTGCGCTGCGTGCAGCCCGCATTTTGGGTCAAACACTTGTGGGCCCTGTAGTGACACTGGGCTATTCACCTGAGCACGCCAGTTTTCCAGGTACGGTTTCTCTATCGAAATCTACTTTTGCTGGACTTCTTCGCGATATTGCAGAAAGCCACGCTCGTTCAGGATTCCGGTTGGTGTATTTCTGGATTGCCCACGGAGGGAACAATTCAGTTCTGCAAGAAACCCTACCTGTTCTGGAATCAAAATGGCCAGGTTGCCATGTGACTGGATTGAGGGATCTTGAGGGATATATTGCCAGCACCTGGAATCGTGCGCCATTGGAAAAAGGTATTCCGCTTTCAATATCAGGCTCGCATGCGGGCGAATTCGAGACTTCGATGATGTTAGCGTCTCGTCCGGATTTGGTTCGACTGGAAAAGGCCGAAGCGGGTAATCTCGCCCCTTATGAGGTCCTTGCTCCACTCATCACGAGCGAAGGGATCTCATCTGTTTCAAAAAATGGTGTGCTGGGTGATCAGGCTCCTGCAAACGCCGAGCGCGGTGAGTTCTATTTGGACGTGTTGGCCGCTTATCTGGCTGCAGACCTTGAACATGTCCGGCGGCGGATCACGAAAGAATAGCGTTCGCAAACAACAGATTTTTGAGGTTGCCCTTTGCCCATGACAGATGTCGAGGTCAAGACTATTGACTCTGCGATAGGAAAAGGAGGCGACGAGATGCGTTTTTGCGGCCAAACCGCGATCGTGACGGGAGGAGCATCTGGCATTGGTAAAGCAATCGTTAAGGCGCTTGCTAGCGAAGGCGCTTCTATTGTGTTGATGGATGTTGCAGAGGCCTCAGGGAACGCTGTAGCTGCGGAACTCAAGAACAACTGTTACTTTTTCCGTGGCGATGTCGCGGACGAAGGGCATTGCGCGGCGTGCGTGAATACCGCCGAACAGCGTTTTGGGCCTGTGTCAATTCTGATCAACAATGCTGTTTGTCCTTTGTTTCGCTCAATTGAGGCGACGAGCCAGGAGTGGAAACAGATTCTTGATGTCAATGTTATTGGTGCCTCATTGATGTCCCGTTATGCTGTCGATTCAATGAAAAGGGCAGGAAACGGGGCTATCGTCAACATAAGTTCGATCAGTGGAATAATCGCGCAGGCAGGAACGATGACCTACAACACTACCAAAGCTGCTTTGCTCGGAATGACCCGCTGTATGGCGCTTGATCTGGGTAGGTTCAACATCCGGGTAAATGCGGTTTGTCCGGGATATACGTTGACTCCAGCTTTCGATTTTTATGTGGAGCAATCCGGCCGGAATCGCGAAGACGTAGTGCGTGAGCTTGCCGACCAAACTATGCTGGGGCGCCTTGCTACGCCTGAGGACATTGCACGATGTGTACTGTTTCTGTGTTCTTCAGACGCCACATATGTCACAGGGACACACCTGATGGCCGATGGCGGCCTGACAGCCCGGTGAATTCGAAAATGCCGAAACTAAATTTGCGTACGATCATCGATCAACGCTGCCAGATGGTTGCGATCCAAGGTGAGATGTTCTTCAAGCCGTTGCAAAAGTTCTTCGACGCGATTGCGAAGATGGTCGCGCATTGCTGCATCGGCACCACTTTCAGAGTCCTGACAGAGGGCAGCGGCGAGAGTTTGATGCCAATGCGGCGGCAAGGCTGGGGACGCCGAAATCGAGTGTTCATAGAACCAGTTGAAAACGAGAATTTGGTTCTTCTCCACCGCTTGGAAAAGAAAGGGAATATGGGTTCCAGACGCAATGCGAAGGTGGAATGCCATGTGAGCGGAGCGCCAGCGATAAAGAGCCTCGGGTTCCACGCGGGGAACAGCCGTCGTTGCTTCATGCAGGGAGTCCAGTTCGGCGCCCAGGCTGCGAAGCTCCTGACGCTCAGCTCCACTTGCGTTACGTGCGAAGAGTCGGGCGGCTTGCGTCTCCAAGCCTTCGCGAACGGCCCAAAAACCACGGATATCCAAGGGGGTTGGGATTCTTACTCGAGTGCCGACGCGGGGAATATTTTCGATAAGGTACTCGCTTTGCAAGAGCCCAAGAGCATCATTAACAGGCACCATGCTCATCCCAAGCTCGTTTGCAAGTTCTCTACGCGAAATTTCGCTACCAATCCGATAGATGCCGCGGAATATCCTCTCACGAATAACCTGATATGCGCGACTGGCTAACGATTGATCCCGGTTCGCGCGAGAGCTGCTATTGTCAGTCATCTTCATTACCATAACACAATAACGAAAGCGATCAAAGGTTCATATGAAGATCACAAAAATTGAAGTTGCGCGTGTAGAGCAGTCGATATGGGGCTCGTTTTGGGAAATCCAGCGCGGAGCCTCATCGGCGAACCCTATGTCCCGATATAACGACCACGGCAAGTCGTTAGACAGCTGGAGTTGGCCTCAGGCAACCATGCTGGTAAGAATTGAGTGCGAATCAGGCCACAGCGGCATTGGCTGGGCTGAAGATGGAGTAGGGGCTGCCTCCAATATTCTCGAACGGCATTTGCAAAGATTCGTGCTCGGCGCTAGCGTTTGGCAAATCAACGTAATTTGGGATCAGATGTTCCGCGCCTCTATCCCATACGGTCGGAAGGGAGCAGCCATACAAGCTATTAGTGCCATAGATATTGCGCTGTGGGATCTGAACGGAAAACTCCTAAACCAGCCGGTCTATACACTGCTCGGAGGTCCGGTTCGCAGAACAATTCCGACCTATGCAAGTCATTTGCATCCAGTTGAGATGGAAAAATTTATTGCAGAAGCTCAGGCATACGTTGCGCAGGGGTACCGTGCCATGAAGATGCGGATGCCAGGTACTCCCAAAGATGGCCTCGAAGGTATCCGGAAGAATAGTGAGCGGGTTAAGGCAGTGCGGGAAGCGATTGGATACGACATTGATGTGATGGTTGACGCTTATATGGGGTGGGACCTTCCATTTGCCTTAGAGATGGCGAAAGCCCTCGAACCGTACCGAGTCCGCTGGATCGAAGAGCCATTTCTTCCGGATGAGATAGAACTCTATGTGGAGCTTCGGAAGAAGAGCGGAATTGCTATCGCGGCAGGCGAACACGAGTTTACTCGCTACGGATTCGCCCAGCTGCTTGATCGCCGTGCCTTGGACATCCTTCAACCCGATGTGCATCGCGTCGGTGGAATCACAGAAATGCGTCGAATCGCAACTTTGGCGGAGGCTGCCGGACTAGAATTGATTCCTCACACATTCAGCGCTCCCGTGGTTCATTTTGCAGCTTCCAACTTTAGCTGCTCTATGCTGGAAGCCTTAACCATTCCCGTTTGGGCCGATCCCGTAGCACAGTCAGCGCCGCTCCTGTTCGGCGAGTCCGGCGTAATCGCAGGCGAGGTTAACTTATCTAATTTGCCCGGGCTGGGAATCACAGTCAACGTGAATCAATCCCCACTGCTTGCACATTGGAATAATTAGCCTAACTCGCAAACTCGCGCCATCGGAACCTTTAGGCGGCACAGGGGGAATATGGATTTGGGATGGAAGGTAGGACGTCGGCATATCAAGTTATTTGTGCTGAATATGGCATTAAAGAGTGTTTTCCTTGTTGCTGCTGCAATCGCGACTGGCTCTTATGCAGGTTGTGTCTTCGGTCAGGCTCGACCAGATGCAGCCTGCACGCCTCGCACCTGCGCCTACCTTGACCCTTCGCTTTCCCCGGAAGCTCGTGCCACAGACCTTGTCGGGCGCATGACACTGGAAGAGAAGGTGGCGCAGACGATGGACCGTGGACAAGCGGCAATTCCCCGGCTGGGCGTACCGAAATATGCATGGAACAACGAGGCTCTTCACGGAGTTGCTTTCGATGGTGTCGCGACAACCTTCCCGCAGGCAATTGCGCTGGCTGCCACATGGGATCCAGCGCTTATGAAACAGGTCAGTGCGGCGATTGCCATCGAAGGGCGTGCCAAGTACAACGATTCTCAGCGCAAAGGTGAGAACGATTTTTACACCGGCATTACATTTTGGGCGCCCAACGTCAACATCTTTCGCGATCCTCGCTGGGGCAGAGGCCAGGAGACATATGGAGAGGATCCATATCTGGCCAGTCAGATGGCGGTGAATTTTGTGCAAGGGCTGCAAGGCGACGATCCAAAGTATCTGATGGCAGTTGCAACGCCGAAGCACTTTGCTGTACACAGTGGACCCGAGCCGTTGCGGCACACCTTCAACGTAGATGTTTCTCCTCACGATCTCGAAGATACCTACTTGCCTGCTTTTCGCGCAGCTGTGGTTGAAGGCCACGCACAGTCCGTGATGTGTGCCTACAATGCCGTAGATGGCACGCCTGCTTGCGCTAGCGACTTGCTGCTGAAGGACGTTTTGCGTAACTCATGGCACTTCCAGGGTTATGTAGTATCCGATTGCGACGCAGTAAGCGATGTGGCGCATGGGCATCATTTCACCCCGGACGTTATGCACGCCGCTGCCGCCGCAATACTTGCAGGTGACGATCTGAATTGTGGCGACAGCTACCGGTCACTTGTGAGTGCCGTACGGCAAGGTCTGCTCAAAGAAAGCGATCTTGACCGTTCCGTAATTCGATTGATGACGACGCGCATCCGGCTTGGCATGTTTGATCCGCCTGATCGCGTTCCATTCAACCGGATCACGTTGGCTGAGGTGGATTCGCCTAAGAACCGGCAACTGGCCCTTGCTGCAGCCAAGGAATCGATTGTGCTGCTCAAAAATCGCGCCGACGTGCTGCCGCTTCAGGCTCCAAGGCGCATTGCGGTGGTCGGACCTACGGCGGAGATAATCGAGGACGTCGAAGGCAATTACAGCGCCACAGCTCCTCGGCCGGTGTTGCCCCTCGCTGGAATCAGAAAGCAGTTCAATCATTCGTCGGTCACCTATGCGGCCGGATCGGTTCTGGTGGACGGACTTCCGTCGACAGTCCCCTCCAGCGCCTTGCATCAGGGTGGAGGCTCGCCCCAGGTTGGCTTACGCGGGGAGTACTTCGATAACCTGACGTGGAGTGGCCAACCAAATTTCGTACGGAATGACCCGAATATCAGCTTCGACTGGAACGGCGCTTCTCCCGCACCAGGTGTTCCGGCAAACCACTTCTCCGTCCGTTGGACCGGAATTCTGCAGCCTCCGGGACCGGGAAGCTACACCTTCTCATTTCGCGGCATCATTCCAGCCAAGAAAGCGCAGGATACAGGGTCGACCAATCAGAAATCCGAACCCGTGGGAAACTTCTGCCGTATCTATATTGATGGCAACCTCGTAGTCGATACCGAAGATGGCAAGCTCGCTGCTTCCCTGAACTTCAGAGACGCAAAACCGCACACGCTCCGCATCGATTATCGTCGCACTGAAGAGCGGCGGACCGGGCCGAATCGGCACGTGAGCTTTGACTGGCTTCCGCCAGCTCAGCCTCTCCTGGATGAGGCGGTGAATGAAGCACGCAATGCCGATGCCATTGTCGCCTTCGTGGGACTGTCGCCCGATCTTGAGGGCGAAGAGATGAAGGTGGATCTCGATGGTTTCGCCGGCGGCGATCGCACCAGCATCGATTTGCCTGCGGCTCAAAAACGGCTGCTCGAAGCGCTGAAAACTACCGGCAGGCCGCTCATCGTGGTGCTTACTTCCGGCAGTGCACTTGCAGTGAACTGGGCCAATCAACACGCCGACGCTGTTCTGGAAGCATGGTACGGAGGAGAGGAAGCCGGAACGGCAATTGCCGAAACACTTGCCGGGGAGAACAATCCTTCTGGCCGTCTGCCGGTCACTTTCTACCGCGATACAAAGGACCTGCCTCCTTTCGAGGACTACTCGATGCAAAACCGCACGTACCGTTATTTCAACGGGCAAGTTTTGTACCCTTTCGGATATGGTCTGAGCTACTCCAGCTTTCATTACCAACGGCCGGAGTTGGCGCGAGCGTCGATCGCTGCAGGGGATTCTGCCTCGATTTGCGTGACGGTTACGAACACCACCCGTCGCGCAGCCGACGAAGTTGCGGAAGTCTACGTGAAAGCGCCCGACTCGCCCGCCGGCGAGCATCCGTTCCTGGCAGCGTTCCAACGCGTACATCTGGCGGCTCATCAGTCAAGGCGCATCACCATTCCGATTGCAGCCCGGCAATTAAGCCGGGTCGATGAGAGCGGTAACCGCAAGATTGTTCCTGGTAAGTATATTGTGAGCATCGCGGGCGGGCAGCCGGCATTCGCGCAGGGTGTCACTGCCGTATTGACGGTGGAGGGATTAAAAGAGCTGGAGAAATAGGATTCCGGTACCGGCAAGAGATCGCGCATAGCGGATTGCACGCTTTTTCCCAAGGACATCCAACCGTTACCGCAGCGTAATGAAGAGACACACAATTGTGCAGCGTTTCTATGGCGGTGTTCCTAGCAGCGGGCTAGCGATGCTCCATAGAACACTTACGACGGAACGCGCGTATCGAAGTCATCAAAGATTGTTCCATGATGGGACTAATACTATGCAATTGAATCGACCGCTTTTAGTCACAGCGCGGCTGATACTTCTAGCCACGACTGCTCTGTTGAGCACAGCGTCAATTTTGAGCGGACAGAGTAGAGAGTTTGCTCGCGCATCCGCTGGAATCCGGATTGCACCGGGTGATACGCCACTCAACTTGATCGAAACACCAGGCGGAGTACTGGTAAGTACAAATTCTCCCTATCGATCACCCTATCTGCTGGCATACAACGAAGTACAGCACACAGTTGTAGACAAGCTCCAGCTTCCAGCCTTATGGTACGGGCTGGACTATCAGGTTTCCCACAAGCTGCTTCTGGCTGCAGCCGGCTCTCACTCCGTCTGGGCCATTCCCTTCGCGAACGGCGTCTTCGGAAAGCCGCGAGAAATCGTTCTTCCACCATGCGATGTCACGGCCGGCGTGGCCGTCGATAGCGATCGCACGGCGCTCGTATCTTGCAATGAGAGTCACCAGATCGTTCGCTTCGACTTCATAAGCGGTAACATTTTGGGAACAGTGAAGACGGGCGAATACCCTTATGCGATTCGACGAATATCCTCTGGGCTCTTTGCAGTGGCGAACTGGGGACAGGCGTCCGTATCCATACTTCGTGCAGCCGGTCTGAAAGTCCTGGCCACAATCCCGGTCGGTAGCCATCCCGCGGACCTTCGCATGCTTACGCATAACGGCCCGTTGCTCGTGGCTTGCTCGGATTCTGATTTGATTTCGATCATCGATATTCACACCTGGAAGGAGATACGCCGAGTCGATGTGCGTATCCCGGGCTTGCCTCTCGGAGGCGCGCAACTAAGCTCCCTGACGATCGACCGCATAGGGCACCGACTTTTCGCCGCCTTGGCTGCGGTCAATGCCGTTGCCATGTTTAACATTGCAAAAGACGATGATTCCCCGGAATCAACTTTTAACCTCGAGGGTCTGATTCCGGTAGGAGCGTACCCTTCAAGCATCCTCTATTCCACGCGAAACCAGGCGCTTTACATCGCAGATGGCCGTAATCTCGTTCTCGGTCCAAGTTCCCCCAAAATCCCCGACTATCTTAACCATCCGGGGCAGCGACCCTTCCCATCTGATTCCGGCGCGAAGCTCGATTATGTAGGATATCTGCGCGGCGGCTCACTTGAGATGATTGACTGCGCCAATCTGCAGCAACAGCGTACACGCATGTTGACGCTTGCCCAGCAGATTTATGGGATCAAGCCACACGAGATTCCGGCGCACACCCTGGAGATGGTTCGATACTTTTCGGCCAAGACTAATCCTAACAGGCCAATTCAGCACGTCATCTATGTCATGAAGGAGAATCGCACCTACGATCAGATTTTGGGTGATATGCCGGAAGGCAACGGTGATCCGAGCCTGACGTTATTTGGTGAAAATATAACCCCCAATGAGCATGCGCTGGCACGGCAGTTTGTTCTCTTTGATAACTTCTATGTTGACGGCGATGTGAGTTGGAATGGCCATCTCTGGAGTATGGCTGGTCAGTCGACGGATTTCGTGGAGCGCTTTTGGC
>JASIJW010000378.1:0-2598 GCA_030050035.1 Acidobacteriaceae bacterium
TAGAACTGGTGAACAACCCCAATGCCGGCCTGGCCGCAGTGCTCAAACATGTGCAAGGGCCGGATTTCCCCACCGGCGGTTATCTCTACGGCAAAGGCGGCATTGCGCAGGCATACAAGACCGGCCGCGGCCGCTTTATGATGCGCGCCAAGGTGGCGACCGAGAACCTGGGCAAGGACCGTCAGGCCATCATCGTCACCGAGATTCCGTACCAGGTGAACAAGTCGAAACTTATTGAGCGCATCGCCGATCTGACCAACGAAAAGATCATTGACGATATCGGCGACGTGCGCGACGAGAGCGACCGCGACGGCATGCGCATCGTAATCGAGCTAAAGCGTGGCGCTCAGCCGGAGATCATTCTCAACCAGCTTTACAAGCACACGCAGATGCAGGAGAGCTTCTCGATGATCTTCCTCGCTGTCCTCAACGGACAGCCGCGGGAACTGGGGCTCGATGGCGCCATTCGCGCCTTCATCGATCACCGCATCGACGTGGTGCAGCGCCGCACAGTGTTCCTGCTGCGCAAGGCGCGCGAGCGCGAGCATATCTTGGAAGGTCTCAAGATCGCGCTCGACAACCTCGATCAGGTCATCAAGATCATTCGTGGATCGAACTCGCGCGCCGAGGCTCGCGAGAACCTGTATGCGTGGGGCAAGGGCAAGGACATCGTTATCAAGCTCGACCGCGAGCTGATGCGCAACGAAGAGCGCGGCCTGACGCTTCGCCAGATCGACGCAATCCTCGAGCTGCAGCTCTACCGCCTCACGCAGCTCTCGATTGATGAAATTCTCAACGAGCTGAAGGAGATCCGCCGCAAGATCGCCGAGTACGAGGAGATTCTGGCGAGCGACGCCAAGCTGCGCGCGGTAATCGTCAAGGAGCTTGAGGAAGTGCGCGACAAGTATGGCGACGCGCGCCGCACGCAGATCATCGACGAAAGCGCCGAGCTTCAGCTTGAGGACCTCATCGCCGATGAGCAGGTGGCCGTCACAGTCAGCCACCAGGGCTATCTGAAGCGCACGCCCATCAGCACGTATCGCCAGCAGCGCCGCGGAGGAACCGGGCGGACGGGCATGAAGACGCGCGAGGAGGATTTCGTCTCGCAGCTCATCATCGACTCCACGCACGCCTACCTGCTGTGCTTTACCAACACGGGGCGCGTGTACTGGCTTAAAGTCTACGAGATTCCCGACGTTGGCGCCGCCGGCAAAGGCAAATCGATCCAGAGCCTGCTCGACCTGCAGCCCGGTGAGAACGTCCGCACCATCATGCCCGTGCGCGATCTTGAGGAAGAGGGTAAGTACATTTTCTTCGCAACACGCAACGGCACGGTGAAAAAAACACCGCTCAAGGACTTCTCCAATGTAATGGCTCGCGGCATCATCGCCATCGGCATTGAGAAGGACGACGAGCTGGTCGCCGCGCGCATTACCGACGGCAACCAGATCGTCTTCCTGGGCACGCATCTCGGGCTCGCCATTCGTTTCGATCAGAGCGATGTGCGCTCTATGGGCCGGCCTGCCTACGGTGTTCGCGGTATCGCGCTGCTGAAGAATGATTACGTGGTAGGCGTCGCTGTCACGCCGAAAGAACATGAAGCGGGCGCATACCGTATCCTCTCGGTCAGCGAGAATGGTTTCGGAAAGCGCACGGACGTTGAGGAGTATCGCCTGCAGTCCCGCGGCGGCAAGGGCGTCAAGAACATGGCCGTTACCGACCGCATCGGTGCGGTGAACACCATCCAGATGGTCGACGATTCTTCGGAACTGGTGGTGATCAGCCAATTCGGCAAGATCATCCGCGTGGATACCAAACAGATCCGCGCCGCTGGCCGCGCAACGCAGGGCGTGCGTCTGCTGAACCTGGAAGATGGCGACAAGGTAGCCGCCGCCGTCATCATCCCGCCTGAAGAGCTGAACGGCAAGGACGAAGAGCAGGGAACTCTGCTGCAGTAATTGCAGAGAGCGAGGCGCATTTTGCCTCCAATCTGTCGGTGGCATGTGCGCTTCGCTCGCCCGCTCTTGTGTGCGGATAACCTGCGCTGGAATTCCGCGCATTCTGAAGTCTTGTTTGTAAACGGACGGTGAGGACGGCGCGCCAGAAAAGGCCGCCGAATTCAGATTTGCACTCTTCGCAGGGCGCGGAGCGTTCCTATTTCGGACGCTACTTCTTCTCTTCTGGAGGGTAGTTCTTCAGGAGCTTGGCAATAGCTTTATTCAAGTTCTTTTCGCGTTTCTCCGGCTTCGCATCGGGATCGATTGTTTTTTTCGCGATCCCTCGCCAGATCAGGTCATGACCTGCAGGGCTATACATGTCCAGCACCAGTTGTCCCGTATAAATGGTCGACGTCGTACCCGTCGTCATTCCGCCGGAGGGACCATACCATCCCCCGCGATACCAACCAGGACCATACCCCCAGCCTGAGCTGTACGATGTAAATTGCTTGTCTTGGCCGACCGCTGTTTGATAGCCCACATAAACGTCTGCGTTATCGTCCTCTACCTTTGTCAGACCCTTTTGAGTCAATTGGGCGTCTACCGCAGCCTTGATTTGCTTATCGGTAATGGCATCCACCTGCTGTGCGCCCTTGATGTC
>JASIJW010000047.1:0-4066 GCA_030050035.1 Acidobacteriaceae bacterium
CCTCTAGTTGTGATTGTGCGCTTCGACGTCCGTTACTTGAAGGAGAACGGAATTCCTTGCGGCATTTTGCCGGCAAGGCAATGACGATCATGCAGTGCGAATGCCGTCATGACGCTTCGCTATTGCTTCATGTCTACCGGAGTACGGACGCATCGAGCCGGGCCCGATATGTGTGCCGAAGTGAGGGAGTAGCGAGCCTGCCGGTGCTGGCAGTCTCTCGCCACGGCTGATACGTGCACCTCACCCGATCCTAGCACTAAGGGAGCTCAACCGCAGCATCGAAGCGAGAACACCCGATTTCGTTGGCCAAGGCCGTCTCAATGAGACCGTCTCAATGCGATCGATCACAAAAACAGGACAGACGTGCTCCGGATCACTCCGTCGATAGAACCCTGCCGCTCTGCCACAGGGTGCCTGCAAGCGCTGCGAGGGCAGCGTACCAGGCTGCAAATGCTGCACGCACCGTCCACAACGGTGCCACGCCAACGCGCTTCAGAAGAAACGGTAGAAGGTTCCACGTGGTGATGTGGGCCGTATCCCATGCATCCTGATCGGGCGCAGGAAGATTCAGGCCCCATGCCTGCGTTTTTCCGAGCGCATAGGCCGCGATGTTCTTCATACGCAACGCAACAACAAACGTAGGATGCCCCAGCGTTTCCATCTGAAACATCTCAAGCGATAGCCAGAAGGCGACCGATGCAATCTGGATCGCCGCACTCGCGGCCACCAGCGCCACTCCCGTCATCCATACCGGCTTCGAAATGCTGCTTCGGTACTGGAGCAGTATAGGCACCGCGAGCAGCGCCACCAATTCGACGGCGGTTGACACGTAGCGGTCGCCCCAGGCAAAATCGCCGGCCCAAACGGTGTAGCGCGCATAAAAACTGATGTAGGCCAGCAGCATCAAGCTGCTTGCAACCATGTACGCTTTTACCGCGGGAGTAAGCTTTCCCCACAACAACACCGTCAGCAAAAATACAAGAATCAGCAGTGGATCGAAGAGGAAGATCGACTTCTCGGGCAAGAACAGCGCGCCGAAGAATCCCGAATGGAAGGGAGTATCCCAAGGATAATTTGCCGGCAGCGAAGGATCTCGCTGCCGCGCCTCCTGCGCCACAACTGTAATATAGGTATTCCAAAAAGATCCGAAGCGGTAGTACTGGTACAGTCGATCCAGCAAGCCGAAGAAGCAAAATATCGGCCCGGCCGTGATCGCGTAGGTCTTCACTCGGCTCCACATCTCGCGCCCGCATGCTCCCTCCATCCGCACGGCAAGCAGCGCAAAGAGAACGCCGGCCAAAAGGTCCAGCCCGGTGGTCAACCGCGTGAGCAGGTTCAGGCCCAGGGCCGCGGCGCCGATCAGGAGTGCGCGCCGGCTGCCCGTACGCACCCACTCGTACTGAAAGCAGAACCCCGTCAGCGTAAGCAAGCAGATGTAGTTGTTCTCCATCAGGTTCTGCGTGTAGTGCAGATGAGTCGTGCACACCAGCAGCGCCAATACACCCAGGAAAGCGTGCTTTTCGCCAAAGCCCAGCAGCAGCAGAAACCTGAAGCAAACCAGTGCGGTCAGCACCGCAAGCAGAATGTTGACGGAATAACTTACGATGATGTTCCGAACCGACGGATCCGTGCCCCGGTACTTGGCGAATATGGCCAGTTTCTCCACGCCGGTTCCCACAATGTCGGCTGGCAGCATCAGCAAAGACTGCCCAATACCGTACCAGCTTTGCAGCTTTCCGCCCCGCCCATGGATACCGAAGTCGGGATCTTCATCGGGCAGCACAGGCGGATCGGAGGTCCACAGTGAGTGCGTGGTATCAAGGCGATGCTGCGTATCTGAAGTACCCAACTCGCCCGATTGAACAACAAACGCAATCAGACCCGCGGTCACCGCCAGCAGAAAGACCGGCTTCCCAAACCGTCGGCAAAAGCCTTCAAACACCATCTTCGACCCGGTCCACTTCAGATTCCCGCGTACCACGCGTAGCCGTAGTCCGGATCGACGGAGCCGCGCCCGCTTCCGAACTTTCTGATGTCATCGGTCGCGGTGACGTGCGTAACGAATTTCAAGCTCTTGTAACCGAGCTGGCGCGGCAGGCGCAGGCGCAGCGGCCCGCCAAACGGCACCGGCAGATCGCCGTCGTTCATGCCCATCGTGAGCAAGGTGTGCGGATCCCACGCATCCTGCATGTCGATGCTCTCCCACAACCCGGCCTCGACGCCGCGGTACACAATGTAGCGCGATTGCGGCAGCACTCCTGCTTCGCGCAGAACGCCGGAGAGTGGCGTTCCGATCCACTCCGCGATATACGACCATCCCTCCTCGCAGGCGACCTCGGTGATCTGGCTGCGCACCCCGAGACTTTTTAGATCAGCCAGCGAAAGCGACATCGGGTGCGCCACGGTTCCATCGACCACCAGGCGCCAGTCTCGGAATCCACCCGCCTGCATGTGCTTGAACGCATCGTTGGGCGGCGCGAACGCATTTGCAAAGGGATCTTTCGAGATCATGCTGCGTGGGAACTCGCGCGCCGGAGTGCGCACGGTCAGCAGCCGCTGGCACGCGTAGGTGAGCGTCTCGCCGGGACCGTAGATGCCACTGCCGTCTGGCGGAATGAGCCCGTAGCGCTTGGCTAGCCGCCCGGCGATGGCCAGGCCGCCAAGGCCGGCAGCTGCGGCCGAGCCTCCATAGATCAGTTTGCGACGCGTGATCTTGTTCACCGGCGGTTTCAAGGGCCCTCCTTTCCATTTCGCCCATCTCGGTTGGATCCCATGATCATTGCCCGCATGCGTCCACGGAATCCTGATCGAGCCACCATCGTCACGTGAACGAAAAGAAACAACAGCAGCAACCAGGAATCAAAGAAATGAAGCGTGCGCGCTGACTGGCGCCCGCCCAGCAGCGCCGCCGTTGCGGGAAATGCAGCCGTGAATGATGGCGACATGGCCAACCCCGTCCAGATGATGAGCGGAAACAGGGCGAAGATCACTACCAGATAGACGGTGCGTTGCAGCACGTTATAGGAGTACTCTTCCGCGCCGTCCGGCGGCTTGCGATGCAAATACTTCGCAATGCGGTCACGGTAGGCACGCCAACTCCAGTCTCGCCGCTCCGGAATCAGGTTCTTGCGGAAGTGCCCGCTCCACAGCCCGTAGATTCCGTACACCAGGCCGGTCAGCACCGCGATCCAGGCGGCCTCGAAATGCAGATAACGGCTCCATCCGTTCTGGTCGGGCATAACATAGCTATAGCCAGTGGGCACAGTATTGCGGCTCGACGGAATGGGAATGATGAATAGCGGTTTCGTATTCACATTGCCCACTTCACCCCAGTAGAAACGCGGGTGCGAGATAACGATTTCGCCGCCCGTCACAAGCAGCGCAATCAAGGCGGTGAACGTGAGCCAGTGCGTCACCCGCACAACGCCTGAATGGCGTGCGGTTGTGGTTTTTTGAGGCTGGCAAGCCGCTGGCACGGTGCGAGAATAGCACATACTGGCCGCAAATGAAGAGGGTAATCGAGGTAGGGGCGCGGGGCGCCTCAATCCCAGAGGGATGGAGGAAAGTTGCAGGGTACAACAGACGTTTCACGCAGACTTAGCCGCCGGGTGGTCGCATGTATCGCGGCCGCATTTATGCTTTCAATTACATGGGCGCAGGGACAAACACCGGCGAGCACTCCGTCGAGACCATGGATGGATCAGACCCTGCCTGCCGAAGAGCGCGCCAACCTTGCTTTACAGCAAATGACTCTCGATGAAAAGTTGGAACTGCTGCACGGCAACGGAATGCCCAATGCGTCAAACTGGCAAATGCCGCTCACCAATCTTGGCAACGGAGGCGCGGGCTACGTTGCCGGTGTTCCTCGTCTCGGTATTCCCCCGATTGTTATTTCCGACGCAGCGTATGGCGTTCGGGATAGCGGTGTGAATGGCCGCTATTCCACCGCCCTCCCGTCGGACCTTGCCCTTGCCTCCAGTTGGGATCCGGAATTGGCATGCGCGTATGGTGCCTTGATTGGCCGTGAGCTGCGCGCCCAGGGATTTAATATGACGCTGGGCGGTGG
>JASIJW010000379.1:0-4617 GCA_030050035.1 Acidobacteriaceae bacterium
GGTTTGCAGGCGGCGAAGTGAGTCATCGACCGCTTGGGCGATATAGCGCGCGCTCAGGCCGGATTTGCCTTCACCCATCTCGAAGCCGGCCTTTGTGGCAAGGAAGACATCCTTGCGGCGGCCATTCCGAGCGAACCATTTGCCGAGTATGGTTTCCGACTCGCCGCCCTTGTGCCCGGGAACCCAGGTCGAGTAGACATCGGCAGTGTCAATAAATGTAAGTCCGGCTGCGACTGCGCGGTCGAGCTGATGGAAGCTATCGGGCTCGGAAACCGTCCAGCCGTAGACGTTGCCTCCCAGGCAAATGACTGGAACCTCAGGACCGTGCTGGCCAAGCGAACGTTTCTTCATTGGCTACTTCCCTGGTAGGACGGTTCTAACTTCAATAGTTGATGACATATTCGGACAGCGACATTCGCTTCATAAAACAAGCGGAAAAGGAGTTTATGCACGCCGGATTGTTCGCGATAGTAGTAATCCAGATAGGCGCCGAGCAAAGGCGCAGGCTTACCCCGCGCCTTGCCGGCCTGAGCGGTATCCTAATGTTCGCGCTCTAAGCGACCGTGATACTACGATCCGCATAGACATCCTGGATGGCATGCAGCAGCTGGATGCCTTCGCTCATGGGCCGCTGGAACGCCTTGCGTCCGGAGATCAGACCCATGCCGCCGGCGCGCTTATTAATCACCGCGGTGGTAACTGCCTCCGCAAAGTCATTCGCGCCCGACGCGCCGCCGCTGTTGATCAACCCCGCCCGGCCCATATAGCAATTCGCCACCTGGTAGCGGCACAGGTCGATCGGATGGTCGCTCGTCAGCTCGCTGTAAATACGCTTGTCCAACTTGCCATAAGAGGAGTCGCCAGTGTTGAGAGCCAAATATCCGCCATTGTTCTCCGGCAGCTTCTGCTTAATGATGTCGGCCTGTATTGTCACGCCCAGGTGATTCGCTTGGCCGGTAAGATCAGCGGAGAGATGATAGTCCTTGTCTTTCTTGAACGCGGAGTTTCGCAGGTAGCACCACAGCACAGTAGCCATGCCCAGCTCATGCGCATGGGCGAAGCACTGCGCGATCTCGACAATCTGGCGCGACGCGTCATCGGAGCCGAAGTAGATGGTAGCGCCCACCGCCGCAGCGCCCATCTCATAGGCTTCTTTCACAGTGCCGAAGAGAATCTGCTCGAACTTGTTGGGATAAGTGAGCAGCTCGTTGTGATTGATCTTGACGATGAAAGGAATATGATGCGCGTACTTGCGCGCCACCATGCCGAGCACGCCAAAGGTGGATGCGACCGCGTTACATCCGCCCTCAACGGCCAGCTTTACAATGTTTTCGGCGTCGAAGTAGTCAGGATTCTTGGCGAAACTGGCGCCGGCTGAGTGCTCCACGCCCTGATCGACGGGCAGAATAGAGAGATATCCGGTGTGAGCAAGCCGCCCGTGCGCAAACATGCGCTGCAGATTGGCAAGCACTCGTGGGTTCCGGTCAGTGGCCGTAAAGATCCGATCCACGAAATCAGGCCCGGGAAGATGGAGACGTTCCCTGGGAATCTTGGGATTGCTGAAGTTAAGTAGAGAATCCGTTGCGGCGCCTAGGTACTGCTCTGTCGAAGTTCTTTCTGCAACTGGCATGAAAGTCTCCCCTCTGTACGGACCGATTATTCCTGCACGGTACTACGCAGGCTCGATCACTTCTGAGCCTGCGCGAACCGTGAAGGCTGCTGGACCGATTCCTGGACCGATTCCTGGACCGATTCCCCAGCTCGATCATAATTATAGTTCTCATAGTCGATAGTGAGCGTTGCCGTGCCGCCCATCCGGACTTTCGTAACGCTGACATTCTGCTTTGGCAGCCAGTAATTACCCTGCTTCTCATAAATGTGCCGGATCTGTGTATCCCGAATCCAGAACGAGGGATTTTCCGCCGGCTGTGCTTCGACGCGCACAACAGCATAGTCCTCCCCGTCTACCCAGGCTTTGCCGCGATAAAGGAACTTCCGCGGCTCCCTGGGGTCGACCTGTAGGATGTAGAGCTTGCGGCCACTCTCGACCGCGGTGCCAAGCAGCGTGAAGAGATAATTTTCCGGTGTCAAAGCGTTCTCGCGCGGATTGTCCGCAGCCTGCTGCTCGCTGGCGAGCAGCCGAAGAAGCACGTGATTGATAAGTGTGCGCGACCCCGATTCGGACAACACACGGTAGGTTTTGGACGGAGCGTCGTAAGTAATCTCCGCCTCAATAGTCGCCTCCATTGAGGTGGGAAAACCACGATATTCAAGATGGTAACGGCGCCGCGAGACGTAATAGCTAAGCTGCTCTGCGCGTCTGGCATTGCAGGTCACTAGCTGCTGCACAACTTCTGTGGCGGTGATAGCTGAGACCGATGCCTGCTCGGTGACTGGCTGCCGTGCGGCCGGAGGAGCCTGCGCCTCGGACGTCAGCCCGCAGACGATCACGAGCAGCAGCCCGCAAAGTGACCGAAAACCTGATATCGGCAACGTTGGCCTCCCTGTTTTCACAGCTCAGAAACAGCTCAGTCGCCAGCCATTGCCATTTCGCACGGATCCAGCTCTTCCTTTTCGAGGGAGCGGCGAAAGGCCGCGAGCCGGTCCTCGATCTCTTTTTCCTTCTGCCGGCGTTCGATGATATCTTCCCGATAGCGGCGCAGGAAGTAATCGATCGTTTCCACGCGGATACGGATCGAACCGGAAGGCTTATTCTCGTCGAGGTCCTTGAATGAGAAGTAGGGCGTCCCTGACTGCTCAATGATGCCCTCAATCACGCCGTAAATCGGCGCATCGTGCCCGCACTTAAAACTCGAAACCTCGAGCGCGACAAGATTGGGATGTCGTGCGGTAAACTTCGCAGCCCATATCTTGTGATTTGTGCTGGTTGAGTAGCGATTCTTCCATACGTCGCTGATATCGAGCGGATGCGTAATGAGGCCGGCCCGCACCTCGTCGCCGAACAGCCGTTCCAGCAGGTCTTGATCGAGCGGCAGTGTGCTCTGCGAAAAGACTGGGTAGCCGAGCTTCTGGAACTCCTCCATGATCTCGTGGTTCAGTCCCGGATCGTGATGATAAACGCGCCCCAGCATAACGATGCCGATGCGGTCTTCGCGTTCGAGCTGATCGAGCGTGGCCCGCGCCTGGCGACGAATGTCCGCCTCGCACTCGGCGAGCGCACGGAAGCCGCACTCGAGTGCACGATCGCTCTCTTCGCGCGACAGCCCGAGGATCGGCGCCCACGCCTTGTACATCTGGTCGGAGCAGATTCGGCGGTCCTGCAGATTCAAGATCGGATCGAGATAAACGATGCCGTTCTCGGCAAACAGGTCGCTCTCCTTGGTGAAGGCTGCCTTTACTGCGTTTGGAGTTGCCGTCACAGTCGGGCATGCATTCGAACCGGTCAGGTTCACCAGATGCGTGTGCAGCACATCGTACATCGGAAACCAAATGGCGTGGAGCGGCTTCTTGCTGTGCTTGGCCGCCAGCAGATTATATACATGTGCTATGCCAATCTTCGACGGATAGCAGGGATCAACAGCGCCACGGCTGGCTCCCGCGCGATACAATTCGGGCGTGGTGTAGTCGGAGTAGACAATGTTCTCGCCGCGAATGCCAAGGCTGGCAAAGTACGCATTGAACAGCGGTGCGTAGCTGTAAGTATTCAGCAGACGCGGAATGCCGATGCGGAAGTCCTTGCGCCGTTCCATCAACGCAGCACGTTCTTTGACGGCCTTAGAAACGAACAAGCCTTTCGTGTTCGCGATGGGATCAGCGACCACATCGACATCGCGCAGACGGAAAACCTCGCGAGCAGCAATGTCCACAAAGTTAGGGTTCGCAGCCTTGATCTTGTCGATATCGGCCTTGATGCCTTTCATGTCATCGAGATCTTCGACCGCTCCTTTTTCGCAGGTGGCGATGATCAGTCGCTGTTCGCCCACACGCAGCGGCACCTTGGTCTTGCGCGGCTGAAACTCGGGCGAAGGCTTGGGAATCTCGACGGTCTTCTTCGCTCCGGGAGCAGCCAGTATCTGCACCAGCGGCTCGGCCTTCGCGCGGAATGAATTGCTCGATGAACCGCATCCACATCCGCCTCCGGCCCCATGCTCGTGCTCTGTGCCACACGATGAGCCGTGTTGCGCAGCAGGCAGATTGGCCTGAATCTCTTCGAGGCTTGGTAACTTCGAAACCGCCGCGCCCACCTCCTCGACCGTTTCAGCGCGGTCTTCCACGACTGCCGCCACCATCGGTGCAGCGTCCTCCGCCGCACGGCCGCTTACGTCCACATCGATAAACGTGCGCAGGCAGTTGTTCTTACAGAAATAGCAGCGCGTTTCTTCATTGCGTGTGGTCCGGTAGCGGATACTGCGCACCGCATCGAGGCCGATGAATGTCGTCTCCCGGCCATGCATCCAAAGCCGCAACGCCTCCTGTGCGGCGCCGATCGCGCCTGACTCGCCACAATGTTCGTGGACGATGATCTCCGGCTCCCGGCCGTTAGCGCGGAAGCTGGAGCGAATGAAATCCACCTCGGCCTTTACAACTGCCAAGTTGTTCTGCGTGCCGCCCTGCAGCACGAAGCGCGATCCGAGCGCGGCAAGATTGGGAATGCTG
>JASIJW010000380.1:0-2527 GCA_030050035.1 Acidobacteriaceae bacterium
CACGAGCAATACAGTGGTTCGTTCCGTATCGATATCAATATCAATGCGTCATGCCATAGATGATGTAATCGAGGCCCACTCGAAAAGCCATGGAGGCGAAGGTTTCGGGATAATTCGGATCGTCGGCCCATTCCCATGCGTCGCCCAGGTGCATGTTATGGCAGATTGCGACGATGATGCGTCCCTTGTCGTCGCGGATGGCGCGCCACTTGGGCTGGTAGCCGTCTTTCTCATACGTGCGCCCGGTCCATACGTACTGCTCGCCTGGAATCTGCATCTTGTCGTCCACGTCATAGAGCGTATGGAAAATCTCGTCGCCGCTTTGCAGGTCTTCAATCGGGCGATCCGGCAATACCTGGCGCATGCCATTCATGAAGTTTTCCCAGTCCTCGGTACCGTGAAAGTCGTCGACCATGAGGAAGCCGCCCTTGAGCAGATACTCGCGCAGCCGCTTGGCTTCGGCGTCGGTGAACGTCCAGTTCTGCACCTGGACCGCATAGATCCACGGATAGTTGAAGATTTCGTCACTGTCGAGTGAAACCACTTGCTCGGTGGGCCGGCCGTCGATGCGCGTGAGCCGGTGCATGGCGATGAGGAACTGGCGGTCGGCCTTGGGATAATCGCGCGACCATGATGCGTAACCCCAATAGCCGCGCCGGCCATAAGCGCCGTAGCTTTCCATGTTGGAGTTGTAGGCCAGGCGCGACCAGTAGAATTCGGCTTTCACGTTGGTGGGCGAGTCGTCGTTGCCGAAGCCGAAATCGGCGGTGCGCTGCAAGGCCCAAACTCCAGCGCCGCAGGCCGCCGCAACTGTCGTCACGAGCGCAACTCGCGAGAGCTTCATGGGGACCTCCGAAGAAAGGAAGAAGGCGCAATTAACGGAGTCCTGCTTGTTCGTATAGACGGCGGCTGACAGAGGATGGTTGCAGGCAGTTTTGCTCTTTCCATAGCTGGTTTCGGGGCCGCTTGTCCTTGCAGTTCGCCTCGTGAGACGATGCTGGCACAACGCGGCTGCGGGAGGCAATGCGGTGAAGCGGCGTGAAGCGCTGAAACTGGGTGGGCTGGCGTTGGCCGGGACGGCCGGTGCGCAGCTTGCCGATCATCTCGCCGGTCAGTCGGTTCTGCAGGCTTTGCCGGGCTCTAAGCTACCCGGAACAAATGCCGATGTGACGCTGCGCATTGCGCCGGTGACGGTCGAACTCGACCGGTCGCACATTCTTTCGACAATTGGCTATAACGGTTCTGCGCCCGGGCCGGTTTTGCGCCTGAAAGAAGGCAAGACCGTGACCGTCGATGTCATCAACGACACCGATACGCCTGAGCTGGTTCATTGGCACGGCATGCTGATTCCGCCGGAAGTGGACGGGACGGCTGAAGAAGGCTCGCCGATGATTACGCCGCGTGGCAGCCGGCGTTTTCAGCTTACGCCTGGGCCGGCCGGAAGCCGCTGGTATCACTCGCATGCGATGGCGATGGATGATTTGCACAAGGGCGCTTACACGGGGCAGTTCGGGTTTGTGTTTGTTGACGGTGGCGGCGATGCGGGCAGTTACGACCAGGAGCTGTTCCTTGCGCTGCGCGACTGGGAGCCGTTTTTTACCGGCGTGATGGACGACGAGGACGACAATACACACGACGGGCCGCTGCTCGAGAAGCCGGCGGTTCTCGATACGCATCCGGACGGGCTCGAAGTCGGCTCGATGACTTACTCGATCAACGACAAGGCGCTTGGCGCCGGCGAGCCGATTCGCGTGAGCGCAGGGCAGCGATTGCTGATTCACTTTCTCAATGCAAGCGCGATTGAAAATCGGCGCATCGCGCTGGCCGGGCATAAGATGAGGGTCATCGCGATGGACGGCAATCCTGTTCCGAGCCCGCAGGATCTCGATTCGATTTTTATCGGCGCGGGGGAGCGAATCGATGTCGAAGTTGAGATGAATCGGCCGGGCATCTGGATACTGGGTTCGACCGAGAAGCCGATTCGCGACTCGGGTTTGGGCGTAGTGGTGGAGTACGCGGGGCAGCACCAGCAGCCGCAGTGGATAGATCCTCCGGCGCAGCCTTGGGATTACACGATTTTTGGTTTTTCTCCTGGCCGGGACGGCTCCGGTAACAGTGGGGCGGGCTTACAAAAACCACCGCAGGCTCCAGAACAGACGATTGAAATGATCTTTGGCAAGATTCCCGGGGGCGCGGGGAAGTTCAACTTGTGGCTGGTGAACGGGAAGCCTTACCCGCACGAGCGCGAATTTGTTTTGCAGCGAGGAGTTCGTTACCGGCTGGTGATGCGTAACCAAACCGACGATGCCCACCCGATGCACCTGCACCGGCACCTGTGGGAACTCAAAGAAATCAACGACAAGAAAACCGCGGGCGTGATCAAGGACACGGTGGTGGTTCCCTACTACGGCCGGGCGGTGGTCGAGTTCACGGCCGACCAGCCGGGGCTCACGCTCTTCCACTGCCACATTCAACAGCACATGGATTACGGGTTCAAGGCGCTGCTGCGGTATGCGGGGTGATGGGT
>JASIJW010000381.1:0-2560 GCA_030050035.1 Acidobacteriaceae bacterium
CTGGGGGCCGGCGCGACGGACTGTAATAGGCCGCCAGGCGTAGCCGGACTCCATCGCGGCCAGTTCTTCGAACTCCGGCAGGCTTTTCTTGAACATGTAATAGGTGTCAGTAGCAAAAAGTGAGTAGTCTCCGTTGTCTTTCCAGCCGCTGTTCACGCAGCAATCGTCATAGTCGCCGATGCGGATCAGGGTTTTGGGATCTGATACCGGGAGGTTGTGAAGCAGGATGGCGTTGACCAGCGTGAAGATGGCTGAGTTGGCGCCGATACCGAGTGCGAGCGTGAGGAGCACGGTAACCGTGAACCCCCGCGTCTTGCGCAACTGGCGGAATGCATAATCCAGATCCTGGAACAGAACTCTCATGCCTGACCTCCATACATGCGGCTCTGGACAGAAAGCATGTCACTTACGACAGGCATTCTACGCTAGCCCATTTAAGTCTTTAGCAACACTAAGATCGAAGGTTTACAACTTAGAAAGAGTGCTTAAAATCGGAGGCTCTGCGACGGCCCTCCGAAAATACGAATGCGACCCCGAACTGGTTCCCCAAAAGCTGGGCAAAAGCCGTCGACGATCATTCGTTTCTGGAGGCGACGCCGCAGCTGCATGGATTTCGAGCAAGCAGTGCGTAGAATCAGAAGATATTCTGGGTGCGATGACAGGCGTCTCAAAGAGAGCAGAGGCATGAGAAGCGCCGAATTTTCGGACGGCGAATCGTTCGAGTAACCAGACGGCTGGAGTTCCAACCTCAATCCCTGATTTCAGGGCGAAGCACTTCTCAATTGGCTCTGGCTGGTCGGTTGGCAACGCTTCCCCAGCCACAAAGGGAAGACAATCGGGGCTATTTCTGTTCTGCGACGGCCGCTAGCCGCCCTTTGCGGATCGCCTTCACGAAGGATTCGTAGTCACGCTCCGCTTGATCAGCATAAGCAACTGAAAAATCGGCAATGGCTCTATCAAATCTGTCGCTCTTGCCAAGGTATCCGCTGATGGTTGCCGGTTCTCCGGTACGTGCGTGAGCGCGTGCGAGAGTGGCGCCGCAACTCTCCGCGAATTGGATCATATGAGATGCATCGAAGCGGTCAACTTCGAACTTGACCTTGGCGTCTCGAAGTTGGCGAACGTAGTAGTGGCGGCCCGATCTGCTCGATGTCCAGCCCAAAAAGATGTCGCTGGACGATTGCATCAACCGGTGCCCCATAATCACTCGCTGTCCGTGATTTGGAAATACGCTTGCTCCGGCATAAGGCTCCAGTACTGACGGTCGCGCTTCCTTCATCTGCAGGAAAAGGGGATCTTTTACGCCAGCCATTAGTAGAGCGACGAAGCAGGCTGTCCCAACGCTGCCAACACCAACCACCTTGATAGCGAGATCCTTAAGGTCAAATCGGTCAAGAAGTCCATGTCTGTAAAGCGGCAACGTATTCCGGTAGTTGTCAAAGGCTTCCCGAACCGTAGTAGAGGACCGCTCTAAGGACTCTTCGCGCCAGTGATAGATCGTCGGAGGATGCTCTCTGATGGTAGGGTTGATTCCACCGCTGGTTAACTTCGGAAAGTCATATTCGAAGGCACTGCGTTCGCGAACTTTGGACAGGCGCTTCGCCAGGTGTTTCCGATGCTTCTTACAACTGAAATTCTTGATGAGAGTCTCGACTTCAAAACTGGTGTACCAAACCTCCATCACGTTCATCGCGCCGAATTCAGCCATCTGCTCCCGATACGACCGAATACAGTTGAGGACCGCCTCGCGCCCAACCTCTTCACTTAAATTGTTGTTTCGGGATGCGATGACGAAGCTGGCAGCCAGCCTTTTTACGTCCCACTCCCAGGGCGCTGGCAGGGTCTCATCCAGGTCGTGGATGTCGAAAATCACCCGGCGCTCAGGGGTAGCAAAAAGCCGGAAGTTTCCCAGGTGGGCATCGCCGCAAACCTGCACGCGAATGCCAGTTGCAGGTGTGATCGCCAGATCGGCGGCCATGTTGAGCGCTGTCCCGCGGTAGAACGTGAAAGGCGACTGCATCATGCGGCCATGGCGAATCGGCACCAGCTCTGGCAATCGTCCCACGTTCGCTTCCTCGACCAGATCCACGGCGTCTCGCCTGTCCGGAGGAGCTTTCCAGGTCGCGTGCGAGCTGCGAGGACACTTTTCACGCAATTTCTTGCCTTTTGCGCGCAGTTCAGATTCCGTTGCGCGGGGGACAATGGATAGAGTTTTTGACATCGTCCGACGCGCGTTACTCGAGTCAACATGTATTGAAGTGTTTCCCATGTTTGCCTCTAGTTATGATTGTGCGCTTCGACGTCTGTTACTTGAAGGAGAACGGAATTCCTTGCGGTATTTTGCCGGCAGGGCAATGACGATCATACAGTGCGAATGTCGTCATGACGCTTCGCTATTGCTTCATGTCTACCGGAGTACGGACACATCGAGTCGGCCCCGATATGTGTGCCGAAGTGAGGGAGTAGCGAGCCTGCCGGTGCTGGCAGCTTCTCGCCACGGCTGATACGTCCACCTCATCCGATCCTAGCACTAAGGGAGATCAACCACAGCATCGGAGCG
>JASIJW010000382.1:0-17665 GCA_030050035.1 Acidobacteriaceae bacterium
TACAGTGACTCACCTATTACTGTTGATGATCGTGATCTGAAGAAGGTGTTTGCAGGTTATCGGCTCGATGAGAAATAAACTCCAACGTTTCGCGACATATTTATCTATGCGCAGATTCTCTACCAGGAGCAGCAATTTAAAGCAGCAGCTCCGCTCTTTGAACGCGCGCTGAGCTTATTAGGAAGGAGCCATGAAAAGGACCAGACTACGATGAAGCGCATACTCACCGACCAGGCGGGAATGGCATATGGAGAGTCTGGAGATATTGGCAAGGCACGGTCGATTTTCGAAAACGCGATCGCAGAAGACCCCGATTACCCGCTCTACTATTACAATCTTGCGTGCGCTGACGCCGAGGAAAATAACCTGCCCGGCGCGCAAAAGCATCTGCGCGAAGCATTCGACCGTAAAGCGAATGTTCTACGAGGCGAAACGATGCCCGATCCCACGACGGACGATTCCTTTACCCCGTATCGTCAGAATGGGGAGTTCTGGAGCTTCCTGGAGAGTCTCCAAACTCAAAAATAACGCCGTGTTACCGGCTCTGCGGAGACTGGCTCCAACCGGTGGCCGTCGTCATTTGCCAAGCACTACTTGGACCTCGAGCGAACGCTCACCCAGCCTGTCCGACTTCCAATTTGCCCCGCCTTAACCGCCGTCATTTATCTTGATCCAAGCGGCTCTGAGCGCGGAATGAATACATGGACGAACTGAAACGGCTATTTGAAAAGCATTACGGATTTCCGGCAGACACCGTCCAGCCGCTCCAGGGCGAGCTTGGCGGCTCCGGCCGCGCCATCATCCGCCTCACCGGCCGCGGCGTGTCTGCCATTGGCATCCTCCACTCCGTCCGCGAGGAAAACGCAGCATTCCTCGACTTTTCGCGTCATTTCCGCCGCCATGGCCTTCCGGTTCCCGAAATCTACGAAGAAGACCTTGACCACGACGCCTATCTTGAAGAGGATCTCGGCGAGACCACGCTCTTTGAGTTCCTCGCCGCTCACCGCATCGGCGATGCCATCCGGCCTGAAGCCATCGAGGCCTATCGCCGCACCGTCGCCGTGCTGCCAAAGTTTCAGGTCGAGGCAGGCCGCGACCTCAATTACAAGGTTTGCTATCCGCGCTCGAGCTTCGATCGCCAGTCCATCGCCTGGGACCTGAACTATTTCAAGTACTACTTTCTGCGCCTCGCCGGCGTCCCCTTCAACGAGCAGGCCCTCGAGCACGATTTCAGCCGCTTGACGCGCTTCCTGCTCGCCGCCGATCGCGATTATTTCCTCTACCGCGATTTTCAATCGCGCAACGTCATGCTGCGCGAAGGCCATCCCTGGTTTGTCGATTACCAGGGTGGCCGCAAAGGCGCGCTGCAGTATGACATCGCATCGCTGCTCTTCGACGGCAAAGCCAATCTGCCGCCCGATCTGCGCGAGCAGCTTCTCGATCACTATCTCGACTGCCTCGCCGGCTACATAGACCTCGACCGCGGGGCTTTCATGCAGTACTACTATGCGTACGTCTACGTGCGCATCCTGCAGGCCCTCGGCGCCTACGGCTTCCGCGGCTTCTACGAGCGCAAGGTGCACTTCCTTGAAAGCGTTCCCTACGCTCTTAAGAACCTGAACTGGCTCGCAGCCAACGTTAAGCTGCCCATCGCGCTTCCCGCTCTGCTCGAATCGCTCGACGGCATCGCCGCCTCAGAAAAGCTGCAACACATTGCTGTCTCCACACCGCCCCTGCTCACCGTGCGCATCTTCAGCTTCTCGTTTCACCGCGAAGCGCCGGTCGACGCAACCGGCCACGGCGGCGGGTTCGTCTTTGACGGCCGCAGCCTGCCCAACCCCGGCCGCGAGGAGCGCTTCCGCACCATGACCGGCAAAGACGCGCCGGTGATCGAATATCTCGCCCGCGAAGAAAGCGTGCGCCGCTTCGTTGAGAACGTCTTCGCGCTCGTCGACGCAAGCGTTACTGCCTACCAGCGCCGCGGATTCCAGAACCTGATGGTCTCCTTCGGCTGCACCGGAGGCCAGCACCGCTCCGTCTATCTCGCCGAGCAGTTGGCCAGGCATCTCAGCGCGCGCAACGGCGTAAACGTCGCTGTGCGCCACGTGGAGCTGGAAAAACAAGGCCTATGAAAGCGATGGTTCTGGCCGCCGGCCTCGGCACGCGTCTGCGCCCGCTCACCAATGACCGTCCCAAAGCCCTGGTCACCGTGGCCGGCCACACGCTGCTCGAGATCACCCTCAAGCGCCTGCGCACCTTCGGCGTCACAGAGGCAATCGTCAATACGCATCACCACGCCGGGATGATCGCCGACTATCTCGCCGCGCACAACAACTTCGGCATGCGCATCGAAATCTCGCGCGAGCAGGATCTGCTCGACACGGGCGGAGGTTTGAAGCAAGCCGCGTGGTTCTTCCTGGAAGGCAACGCCGGCGAACCTTTCCTCTTGCACAACGTCGATGTGATCAGCGATATCGATCTCGGAAAGCTTATGCGCTTCCACCAGCGGCAAAACGCATTAGCCACGCTTGCTGTGCAGGATCGCGCCACATCGCGCTATCTTCTCTTCGATGAAGAAGGCTGGCTCTGCGGCCGTCGCGCAGGTGCCGATGGCGAGCCGGAACTGGTGCGCCCTGCCACGCGCACCCAAGCGCTTGCCTTTTCTGGAATCCACGCCATCTCGCCGCGCATATTCGCAGAAATCCCGGAAACAGGCGCGTTCTCGATCATCTCGGCATACCTTCGCTTGGCCGGCGAAGGGGAAAGAATCGCCGCCTTCCGCGCAGATGAGTACCGCTGGCGCGATCTCGGCCGTCCCGAACATCTCGTCCAGGCCGAGCGTGAGTTCGGCCTTGAAAATTAGCCTTATGGCACGTTCATTGCCCGACGATCAATACCAGGTCAATGTCCGCTCAACTGCGCCTGGATCGGCGTATCATGATGCGGCGGCGCCGGCGGCGAATAGCTTTCAGTCGTCATCGCGGTGTGCTGCATCAGCCGGTAGCCGTCGCGCGTGCGGATACGGTATTTCTGCAGCTTTGGGCTCACCAGTTTTACGCTGATCGTGCGCCAGCCCCGGTTCGGATTCGGCTGCGGATAATAGCTGATTGTGTAAAGGTGCGAAATATCTTCGCGAATCGCGGAGAAGGCCTGTCTCTCATCCCGCCAATTGCTGGCAAAATAGGCTTTCCCGCCGGTCGCCTTGCTCACGCGCTCAAAGGCTGCGGTCGAAACCGGAGCCGACTGCGCCTGCCGAGTGCTCACAATGTAAATGATTGTCCCAGTCGACTGCGCCAGCTCGGCGACATCCTCCGGCGGAACGGAGCTCGCATTATCCGGGCCGTTCGAGAACACAACAATCGCCTTGCGCCCGGTGAGCTGCGACGCATCTTTCACCGTGAGCAGAAGGCTGTTGTAAAGCGCCGCGTCGTCGCCGGCTACCGTGCTGCGCACGCCGTTCACCACGCTATAGCGGTCGGAGGTAAGCAGTGTCGCCCGCGAAAGATTCCGGCTGTACGAATAGAACGCGATCTTGTTAGCCGGGTCCAGTGAGCGAACGAAGTCGGCAATCGCGTCCTGCGCGTACACAAATCCGCGATACATGTAGTTGCTCGTGTCGAAAAGGATGAAGACGTTGGCTCCGGGCAACGGCGTAATCGGCGGTGGCGCATCCTTGCTGTCACCTGCGGTCAGGTCCGTAAAGCGGTGCGCTTCGCCGCTGCCTTCTTCAAACGTTGCAATCTTCTGCGGAATCTTGTCTTCTGTGATGGCAAAATCCTCAGGCCGCAGGTTCGCGATGTAGTTGCCC
Source organism: Acidobacteriaceae bacterium (assembly GCA_030050035.1). Taxonomy (GTDB): domain Bacteria; phylum Acidobacteriota; class Terriglobia; order Terriglobales; family Acidobacteriaceae; genus Telmatobacter. The sequence continues at coordinate 3,809 of JASIJW010000382.1, forward strand.
TTGCGGTCGGTCACGGCTATGTTGAGCTGCACCAGGTCTACGTTCACCTGCAGGTGCGAAGAAGAATCTTCCTGTCCGGCGGCGGGCGGTGTCCCGGCGCCCAGCATCAGCAGGCTCGCACCCAGCCCAATCCATACGAGAGAGCTATTAAGTGTGATCGCGAGTCCGGTCGCTTTGGTTTTTATCGTGTTGCTCATTCGGATCCACCCCCATTCCCTGCGTCCCCATTGCCCGCGTCCACCTTTGCGGACTGCACGGAGAATTTCCCCTGTTTAAACTCGTCGCCGGTCTGCTCCAACGCACGAAGCAGCGCAGGCCAGTCATCTACGTAGGTCGCAAAAATGTTGGCGACCATGTGGTGCGTCAGATCAGGAACCAGCAAGTTGAGCATCACCGGGGAATAGCCCATCTCGTCCGCAAGGCGGGCCCAGTACAGATTGCTCGACTCCCACGATTCGCCGAACAGCCGGCTGGAGTAACCGCCGGAGACCGGGAATGGCTCGCGGTTCAGCAGCGTGCAGGAGTCGGTTTCAGCCAGTGTTGGATGCGGCACGCCAAAATCTACGGCCAGCCGCGCCGGATCCGTATCGGCCGGGTCGCGGTGGGCCAGGTCGTTCAGCTCGCGGCTCGCTGGTCCGGTCTTGGCCACGTCCTGCGGATATTGCTTGCGGAATTGCGCAGCAAGGTAGAACGAGTCCGAAGGCAGCAAATGCGCAATCAGCATGTTGCGATTCTCGTTCTGCTCCAGCGCATCTTCCAGCTTTTCCAGGCGCTCCGTTGCAAATCGCTCGGAGAAGATAGACAGCACATTTTCGCGTATTTGGGGATTGTTCTCCGCGTCCACCACCAACTCTTCGCCGGAGCGCTGATAAAGCGCCGCAGCATGCAGCTCGTTCCGGTCGACGTTCCACCAGCGTGGCAGCACGGCGCCCACCAGCAGTTGCGGCACCGTCTCGCGCCAGATCAGCGCCTGCACCTTTTCCGGAGAGATGAAATCTTCCTCAGCCGAAGCCAGCGCGTAAGGCAAATCGGCCAGCGAGCCCATCAGGTAGGCTCCGCCGCCTGCCGTTGCGCCAATGCCGATCAGCTCCGGCGCGCCCCACACCTGCTCAATGCCCTGTACAGACGACACAGAGAAGTCGTGTGAGCGAACAAACAGCGGATTATTGTGCAGAACCTGCGCCCCCGGCGGCTCGTAGTACGCATAGTTCAGGCCCACCAGCGAGTCGCGCAGAAACGGCGTAAGCCGCGCACGCGCCGCATCAAGCTGTTCCGGCGCATGCGACGTGCGGATCACCTTCGTAAGGTCCGTCTGCACCTGCAGCTCGGCGTGCCGGCTGGTATAAATCAGCGGTGACCACGCCACCCGCTCGCCGCCCGTGAAGATCGGCCGCGGCATCTCGAACTCGTGCAGGCTCTCGGCCAATGGCAGTAGGCTATCGCCGATATTTGCCCCATGCGCCATGGATTCCAGGCCGTCGTACAGGTCGAACAGCGTGTCCAGAGAAACCAGCCGCTGGTCGTCCAGCACTGCGCGGATGCGCCGCGCCAGCTCTTCGTGCACGCGAATGCCATCCGGTGTCTCCTGCCGCGGCCCGGCCAGCAGGTCGACAATTTCGTCCTCCGACGGACTGCTGCTGCCGCCCGCTGCCGCCACAATTACGCCAAGCGATTTGCGTGCCGCGTCGAAGATCTGGTTCGAGTTGCCCGCCGGGCCAAACGGCTCCAGCGCCTTCTGCCACGAGCTGGCAAGCGCCTTCGCCGGAATCTGGTGCTGCCGCGCAAAGATCTGCCACAGCCCCACATCGGCCTGGAAGGCTCCAAGCGCATTGGCCCGCAGCGCTGTACCCGGAATCCCATTGATGTGGTCGGCCGTGCTGAAGAACAGTTGAATCGAGTTGTCGTCAAGCTGCGGAAAATCCGAAAAAATCAGGTACCAGTTCTGGAATTCGTTGTACCGGTTGGCGAGCAGCCGCACCGTCTCCTCGCTCATGCGATGCCCCGCTCCGCGGCGCTCGTCAATCGCGCTCACCATCAGGAACATCTGTGTGGGGCCGTTCTCGGTCGCAATGTTCGTGGCCGCCACCAGCGCCTCCAGAAACTTCTCCGGAGTTTGCACTTCGCGGGCGCGCCGCACCCAGTCGCGATACCCATACGCCCGCGCCTGCCTTGCGAACACCTCCTGCCACACTCTCAGGCTGCCCGGAATTCTCGGCTGGCCATCGGCATCCCACTGCATGCGGCTCAACAGCAGCAGCAGTTCGGCATTGCGCGGAAATACGCCCGAGTAAGCAGCCACTCCTCCTGACGACGAACGATAGGCGTCATAGAGATCGCGCAGCCGGTCGCCTTGCGCCAGATGCCCCTGCTGCTCTGAACTCAGGCGCGACAGCGCGTCGAAATACGCCGCCAGCCAGCCGCGATCGCGAGAAAGCAGATGCAAGACGAATTCGCCGGGTGAGCGCGGGCTGGCGCCGGCCAACTCCTGCCAGGCGTGCTCGGCCGGCTCGTCGCCGGGCACTGCGACGGCATGGCCCGGAATACAGATCTGCCCGCCGTAGAAATCGAATGAGGCCGCCATGGGAAGCAGCCGCTTCAGTCCTGGCGAGCGCTCCAGCTCATCGCCCGTGCGCGAGTCCAGCCGCGCCATTGCCGAGTACAGCCGACCCACATTCTGGTCGTGCAGCAGTAGGTCGAGCAGGTTTTCTCCCGGCCTCTGCTTCCAGGCGCTGATCGCAACCCAATCCTTTTGCCGGAACAGTACCGGCACCTCTGTCGCCGGATATGGATAGACGAACGGTTTGCCTGTTTCCAGCGATTCTTCAAGAGCCGTGAGCGGGAATCCGGAGTCGAGAGTCAGGAAAGAGCGCTCGGCATCCTCGGTGATGAGTGTTGCATTCTTACGGCTGCAGCCGTGCTGGAATTTGTAGCCCAGGATGCGGATCAACTGTCCGGCGTCGTCGCAGCCCGTCACGCTGATCTGGTCGTTGCCGGCAATCGACCGCAATTCGCGCGCCTGGTGCAGGTAGCGGTCGATCAGGATCAGGAACTCAGTGGATCTGCCGTTCTCATACCCATGCAGAAACACGTTTCGCGCCAGCATCGGCAGAACTTCGCCAGGCGCGATCTCCTGGCTGATCCCGGCCATGCGTAGGAAGGAGCGCAGCGGCCCGGGAATGGTCACCGTCTCCGGGGCATCTGTTACTGCTGAGTCGTCCGGCCCGGGCTTGTCTAAAGCCGGCGTTTGCTGTGCGCCGGCAGCTATAGCGGTTGTAAAGACGAAAATAACTAGAAGGCCCACCCGATAGACGGCCCGGCGAAGAGGGAAACTCATTTCGATACCCCTTCTAATGGGCGGAAGTTACGCCGGCCGCGACGCGATCTCAAGCTGCGATCGAAAGAAGATGCGATCTCAAATGCGTCCGCAGTCCCGCCGCTTATGGCGCGGGCGGGCCGCGTGATGCAAGCTTCGCGCCGGCGTTTCTCTCTCCGCTCAAACCTGAATTTTCACTTAGATGTTCATACAAATAAGTGCTGTCGGAATGTCGGTCCGGAAAGTGGCCGGTCTGTCTCCCGAACCGATGAGCCTTTGCGTCGTAAGCCTGAGATCCGTGCCAGAATTGCACGGAACACGCAGGAAATAGAAAGATAATCGCCGGCGCGATGAGCCATTATGAGCGCCTCCCGACTCATCCCGCAAGCATTTTCTGATCGATGTATTTCACGGCCCCGTGATCAGGGGTCTGTGTCAGGAATGATGCGAAGGGCAGGGGAAGGGATGTACCACCGGCCGCCCTCGCCGCCCAGCCGGAGAGCCGGAAACTGGCTGCACGCAGGAATTTAGCGCACCTGACCCTTATCCTGACCTTATCCTTATATGGTTATGGTAAACCGGTTTCGGCAGTTCAACAGCCTTTTTGCCCTTCCGGCGCACGGTCTCCGCGCGATTCCCATTCGAGCCGCGTCTATACTTATGTCATGGTTCCCTATCTGCATCTCTGGCACCTCAATGTCCCTACTTTCGGCCTGATGCTCTGGCTGGCTGCCGTCGCCGCCGCAGTCATTATGGACCGTGGCTTCCGGCGCGCCGGCATTACAGCCGACGCCGTAGGCATCGTAGCCATTGCCGTGGTCGCAGGCATAGCGGGAGCCAAAATATGGCATGTGCTGGACACCCCCTCCGAGTTCCGTGAAATCGGCTGGCGCGTGCTCTGGGATTCGGCAGGGTTCGCCTGGTATGGCGGCTTGGTATTCGGCATAGCCGCGCTCGTTGCCCAGGGCTGGCGCGCAAAAATCGGCCCCCTCCGCGTGCTGGATCTCGCTGCTCCTGCCGCTGCCGTGGGCTACGCCATCGGCCGTATCGGCTGCTTTCTCTCCGGCGACGGCTGCTATGGCATCGCAACCAAGCTTCCATTCCCTCTGGGCATGAGCTTTCCTCACGGAATCGAGCCGACTGCACCGGGCGTGCGCGTGCTGCCCACGCCGCTCTTCGAGCTCTTCGTTGGACTGCTCATCGGCTGGTATCTCTGGCGTCGCGCCGGCAAGCCCCATCCGGTGGGTATGATCACCGGTCAATACCTCGTTCTCAGCGGCCTGGCTCGCTTTTTGGTTGAATTTGTCCGCCGCAATCCCAAAGTCCTTTGGGACCTCTCGAATGCGCAACTGGCCAGCCTCGGCGCCGCGCTCGCTGGCATCGCCCTGATGTGGTGGTCCGCTCGTCAGCCCGCAGCGCGCCGCATCCTCGCCGCCGATTCAACGACCGTAGAAAAGCCGGCCTGAGTCACAAGCGCTGGCCGCAGACGGAAGTAGTAAGTAGTAATGAGTGCCCCCACTCTGGGCAGACGTTCGCGCCGTCTTTGCTCTTACCGCTAGGGTGGGAGCGCATTACATAAGGCTTTTCCGCCAGCGGCTTGAATCGCATGCATTCCTCCCGCGCACCGCAAGAATCGGTTGCTGATTGCGATAGATGCTGCGTACGCTGCGGAGAATCAAAACGAGAAATTCGACTGGAGGAAAATTGTCCGGTTCCCCGGAACGGGGCTGCTGAATTGCCCGTTGGCCAGCGATTGACTCTGGTTGAACAGCGGCGAATTCAGAACCCCATTCGGCGGGGCAAGATTCACCTGGTTGAAGACGTTGACCGCGCCCCCAGCCAGCGTCAGGCTGTATTTCCGCGGGGTCGCCGCATCCAGGTGAATCGACGCGCCGCCGCCGCTCAGCCCGCGCCCCTGCACGCTGTTGCTGGACTGGATCGTGCTGTTGTCATTTTCTGCAGCCGTCTTGAGCCGCGGCCCGATGCCGATTACCTTGCTCGCGCGCACGATGAAGATTGAATTCGCCGGCCCGATTCCCGCTCCGTACGGCATCATCCGCTCGTCCTGTCCCGCCGCCGCTGCCGCTGCCGGATCCGTATCCAGGCATCCGTATTGCGTCGTTACAACGTTTGGCGCGTTGCAGGTCCCATAACTGGGCCGCGCGTTGAACTGGTTGTTGCCCGTCAGGTCGGAGCCGATCGTCAGGTTGTACGGAGTGCCCGACTGCGCAAAGAACGCTGCCGCAACCGTGATGGCTTTTGGCGCAGCATACGATCCCATCCACACCGTCTGATGGCGAATGCCGAAGGTCGCGCGTCCGTAATCGAGTCCCGGATCGGATGCCACAGACGGAAATGAGTTCACTCCCTGCGTATCGCTCTTTGCCGTGTCGTATGTGTAATACGCATTCACCGTCAGGCGTTTCAGCCGCGCGCTTACGTTCGTGATGATCTGGCTCTGCTTGTAAACCCCACCCGACTGAAATTGATAGTTGTAGATCGCCGGCGTCGGCCCCGTGATCGTGTACGTTGCCAAATCGAATGCCGGCGCCGTCACATTGTTCGACATGTACTGGTGCACGCCTTGCGTGTAGAGATAGGTGATATTTCCCGTGATCAGCTTCGTAATCTGCCGGTCTACGCCAATGCCTCCCTGCATATCAATCGCCGCATGAAAGTGCGGATCGATCGTGTGATACGTGGGTGTCGACCCAGAAGCGGTAGCCAGCAACGATGCAGGAATCGGGGCCGGTGCAGCGGCGTTGAATTGATTATTGGGAAAGGCTGCGTTCGGATTGGCGACGGTATAGCTGCGCTGGTTCACCAGGTTGTCGTGCAGCGCCGTGATCACGTACGGCGTGCCCGCCATTGAGTAGAAGGAATTCGGCACCGTGAACCGGTTGTAAAACCACCCGTAGCCTCCGCGCACCACCGTCTTGGCCGGCGCCGTGCCGCTGTGCCAGGGACTCCACGCAAAGGCAATGCGCGGCGCCCAGTCGTCGTGGTCGGCAATCCAGTTCTGCCCCTCGTACCGCAGTCCCAGCCCCAGCACAAAATTCGGATCGATCTTCCAGTCGTCCTGAAAGTAAAGCGATCCGTCAAAGACCGTCGCACGCACCAGCGGATTGGTGATCACGGTCGCCGTGTAAAGCGTCGGTGTCCCCGCCTGATACTCGTTCAGAGTCGTGAACATGTACGTTCCGTTTGAGCCCGACTCCGAATAGTTGGCGTCGCGGTAAATCCGCATATCAGCGCCGAACCGCAGCGTGTGCTTGCCGGCCGTCGCCGTCGACTTGTCCTGGATTTCGAAATCGTCCTGGTGATCCTCGACGGCGCCGGAACTGTTGCCGCCGCCGACGAACGAGCCCTGCACATTCACCGTCGGCGTCAGTAAGTCCGCCGAGCTGCTGTTGCGCATTCGCCGCCACTGCAGATGAACTTCGTTCACCAGCGCCTCATTCACCAGAATCGTGTCGCCAACCTGTACCGTATTTTCCTGATTCAGGGAGTTGCCTGCCTGCGATGGCAGGTTGAGCGTGCCCACGTTGATGCCCGTCTGCGCCGAGCGCCAATAGAAGTCGCGCACCGTAATCGTGTTCCTGCCCAACTGGAAATCCACGCGCGCACTGCTGTTCGTTCTATCCCAGGTATCGGGAAATGCTTCGCGAAGATTCGTGCTCGTATCCTGCGGATTGACCGCATCCACAATGTTCTGGGCATCCCGCGAAATGCGGAAGAAGTTCAGGAAATAAGACGAGCTCTTCGTCAGCGGCCCATTCAGGTTGCCGAAATAGGCGTAAAGGCCGTAAGACGGCTGATAGGGAACCAGTGGATTGGCCGTGTTCAGCGCCGAATCGGTGCCGAAGCCCGAAATGCTCCCGTGCAGCTTCTGCGTGCCAGGCTTGGTAATGATCTCGATCCGGCCATAGCCGATGCGATCGAACTCCGACGAGAACGGATTCTGGTTCACGCGGATCTCAAGGATGGACGACTTAGGCGGAATCTGCCCGCCCGTAAAACCGTCAATATAAATCTGCCCGCCATTTGGCCCCGCCGACGGCCCGGCCAGTGCCTGCAGCTCATTCTGCAACTCGTCTGGATCGTCCGACAGCGCATCCAGATCCCTGCCGCGGATGACCATCGCGCTTGCGTTCTGGTCCGGGTTCACGCTCACGCCCTGGTTTTGTCCGGTCACCGTAACTTCCTCGTGTCCGGTTTCGATCGTGAGTGGCAGTTTCAGCTCGCGCGCTTGTCCCGGCGCAATCGTCACATCGTCAACGGCCAGCGTTGCAAAGCCGCGCGCCGTCGCGATTACGGTGTACGAGCCCGGTGCGAGCGAACGGAACGTATACGTGCCGTCGCGTCCGGATTTCGTCGTGAACGACTGACTTCCTGCTTGCGCCACAATCTGAGCGCCAGGAATCACCGCTCCGGAGGGGTCAGTAACTTCTCCGTGCAGCGAGCCCGATGCGGGCGCTTGTCCCGCAACGCGCAACGGCAAAAGAGCCAGACAGAGAGCGAAAGAAAGAAGCCCCTGAAAGCGAAGCATGACGCTCATGTTCACCCGTACGAAGAAAGGCCCCGAGATGTTCCTTAGACAACCGCTCCCCGCAAAGGAAAGCAATTTAAAGAACTCTTGGGGCTTGGTATTAAAGCCGCTTCAAGAATGCCAGTGCCTCGGCAAGCTGTGGAAACTGCGCTTCTTCAGCTTTGAACTCGCGCGAGTGCACGCACCGCCGCAACCCGCGCATGCGCACTGGGTGCTTCAAGTGAAGCATTTCGTGGTACAGCAGATATTCGATTGCATACCGCGGGCTCGATGGCCGGTCGAAGACGCGACTCACTACGATTGTGTTGTGCGCTGCATCGTAATGGCCCAGCGATCGCGTTGCCATGTGCTCGCTCCACGTCAATTCCGGCCGTCCCAGCAGACCGCCGAAAAAACGCATATTCAAGGAGTCGAAGATCTCCTCCAGATGGTAGTAGCGTCCCTCCGGTCCGAGATAGCGCTTGGTTCCGCGCGCGTACCGGATTAGCTCCGTTTGCCGAGTGACGGCAGAGCTCGAAGCAAACCGCTTATAGCGCAGGTTATGCATCGGCTCGATTGGCTTTCTGTAGAGCTTCGCCAGCAGGATATGCGCAATGGCTCGCAGCACCGGCTCCGGTGCGCCCTCGAGCAAATCCGAGAGACTCACCAGAATCTTGCCCTCCCGCAACCTGATTGTCGTATTGAGCGAAGTAAACCGCCGGAAGCGCACGGCAATCGGTGGCATCGACGCCCTTGGCCGCAGGGCGCGATACTCCTGTTCAAAAATGGGCAGCATTTCCGGGGTCACCACCAAAAGGATAGCAGGGCACAGGGAATTACGATCAAAGTGGCCAGGATTGTTGCCAGGACCGTGACCAGGATCGTGACCAGGACCGACGCTGGCAACCGCGATTCTAAAACCGTTCTTCTGCATCCGACCCACCGCTATAAAATCACGCCGCGGCCCGCCTGCACAGTTTCTCGCAGAACCGTCAGATCATTTGTCTCCGGAACGAACCGCGTGGCGCTCCGCGCGCGGTGCGTTCATCGGATTTCTCCCTTCGTTTTCACAAGACTGCAACCGCGTGCATCGCGCAAGCAATTGCGCAATCCAGTCTGTCAGATGCAATTTGCTTTGCAGCCGGCCAGTAACGAATTGTTGCACTTGCGCCAGCATTGCGACCCGTGGTTCGCGTCAAAAGCCCGAAATCGCAACGAGCGCAAATGCCGCAATGGCGGGGATTTCCATTAATACAAAAACGGCGGCACGCTTTCAGCGTGGAAGCAATGCACTTCGACGCCGCTTATGCCCCGTGTTTTGGCCGTGCAAGAACTTTCCCTCTTGGCGCAACTCTGCATCGTAAGCAGTGAATAAAAGAGCGGCGCTCAAGTCGCTCGGTTGGCGCTGCGAGGAGAAACGGAGGAGGATGAAGTTTTCATGAAGAAGTTATTGGGCTTATTACTCGTGCTAGGAATGGCGGTCTCCGCGCGCGCTGCCGATATCAGCAACACCAACGCGGATATGAGGAAACTCAACAATCGTCTGGATAATGCGGCGCACACGCTCGAACAGATCCAGGGAATAAAGGAGAAGGGAGTTCCCAAGTGGATCGCAAGTAAGGCGGATTGCATCGCCGTGGTCCCCGGGCTGTTTAAAGGTGCATTTATCATAGGCGCCGAGTATGGCCAGGGTGTTGTTTCCTGTCGTACAAAGCATGGCTGGAGCGGTCCTGTGTTCATCCGCTTGGCCGGCGGCTCTTTTGGATTCCAGGCTGGCGGCTCAGGCACTGACCTGGTGCTCGTGGCCACCAACGAGAAAGGCATGCAGGACCTGATGCAGACTAAATTGAAGCTCGGCGGCACCGCCGCTGGCGCGGCTGGCCCGATCGGGCGCCAGGCGCAGGCCGCAACAAATCTTACTTTCAAGTCCGAGCTGCTCACTTATTCGCGCAGCCACGGTCTTTTCGCCGGTGTCGACCTGAGCGGTGTTACGGTCATGAACAATGAGGACGACACTGTGGCGCTCTATAACGGGCAGTACCACAATTTCCAACACATTCTTGATGGCGAGGTCCCTCCGCCGAACAATGCGTCGGCAAGGCGCTTCATGCGTGTCCTGGACGAGTACTTTGGCGCGGCAACGCAACGGCAGGAAGAGCGGCGCACTGAGAACCCGGAGCACTAATGCTCTCCGCTGCGGCGCATCGATAGCTTTGCGACAAGAGCTGTGGTCCCCGACTGGCCGGACACTCTGCGGAAAAATCGCAGAGGATCCGGCCCTGATCGCTCTCACCGAATCATTTTCAATTTCGATCCCTCGCCAAAACATTCCGTCCAGTCGCACGTGTCGCAGGTTCCGTGTCGTGAGCAGGCACGGCCGCCCTCCCCACCTGAATTCAGCCATTTACCTGCCGTTCCGTACGAGCCAAATGAGCAACTGGCCCTCCTGTGAAGGCATCACAAGCCCATAGACCTGCGAAGGGGCTTCGCAGCAAGGTTCTACAGGCGTTCAGCAACTTCTAGCGTGTGCCGGTTGCTAATCCGGCAACAGCACGAATCGTCCATTCCGTCTTCGTACTTAGCGGCTCGCCTGCACGATGTCTCCTGGAGAAATTGGCCGCAGAGATTAGGATCAGGTGTGGATCATGCGGCAGGATCCGGCAATGGGGAGCAATCATGGTTTGCCGGGCCGTCACGGGAGAGCGACAAGTCAGGTTGAGGAGAGATAGGAATGGATCCAGTCAACGAAGAGAATACGCCAGCACAGCAAATGGCCGAATGCGCTCGGCTTCATCCGGGGCTGTTCACCATGCCCGCTAAGAATATTGTCGAATCGCTTGCTTCGCGCGAGGTTTCGCCGCAAGGAGCATCATCCGGCCTGCGCCTGCTCACTTTCTACATTAATTACGCAGGCAAGCGGCTGAGCCCGTCGCGGCGCCGCAATCTTGAGAAGGCAAAGAAGTTGTTGAGCGACCGCGTCACACGCGAGTTGGTAGAGCGTGAACGCGCGCAGCAGCAGCGCGAAGCCGCCTGAGTTTGCGCTTCCGAAACCTGTGACGCAGGTCCACAGCGCGATCCGCTGAGAAAATCAGCCGCGTTTCCGGCGTCGGCTCGGCACCGATTCGGCGCCCGCATCACCCAGCATCTCGGGAGTCAGTCGTTGCCGCTCTGTCGCCATCGCCTTCCCCATCGCCTTCCATGGATCGCGTTTGAGGCGCGAACGCCAATGCTGAAAATCGCTCACAAAAAACTGCGGGCGCTCTGGCGCGCGCAGCTCTTTCCAATCTAGCGTCACCGCCACCGGCGCCCCGCGCCGCGCGCGCGGCGAAAACGGAGCAATCGATGTCGCGCCGCGATCGTTGCGCAAATAATCCAGGTAAATCTTCTTTGTCCGCGCCGCCTTGGCCATCTTCGTGATGTAAAGCTCCGGCTCCTCAGCTTCCATGGCCAAAACGACAGCGCGCGCGAATTCCTTTACCGGGCCCCATTCAAACTCCGGCGCCACGGGCACAACCACGTGCAATCCCTTGCCGCCCGTGCTCTTTAAAAAGCTCTCCAGGCCGAGCTTTTTGAGCCGCGCCTTCAGCTTCTGCGCGCTCGTCGCCAGCATCTCCCATGAAATCGCTGCGTCAGGATCGAGATCGAACACAATCCGGTCCGGTCGATCAAGCGACTCGTTGCGCGAACCCCACGGATGAATCTCCAGCACGCCCATCTGCGCGAGTCCGAGCAGCCCTTCAGCCGAGTCGATCGTGAGATACTTCTCCACCTCGCCTGTCTTGCGGTTCGGCACCGGCTGGCTATTTACGCCTTTCGGCAATCCCTGCCCAACATGCTTTTGAAAAAAGCACGGCTTGTGGCTGCCCTCGGGGCACCGCACCACGCTCAGCGGCCGGTCGGCCACGTGTGGCAGCATTCGCTCGGCCACTGCCAGGTAATACTCCGCGAGCGCCTGCTTGGTCATGCCGCTCTCAGAGTCCAGAATCTTTTCCGGGTGCGTAAGTGCAAGCTCAATCATCTTCTTCTCACGGCTACTCTCTTCCACAAGCGCTGGCATCTCGCGTACCACCTCGCGCGCTGGCTTGTCCTCGCGCAGTCCTTTGAACGATGCCTGACGCACAAGATTATCGCGTGTCCAGGTGGTAAAAGCGATCTGCGCCACAAGTTCCGGTTTCACCCAGTATGCGTCTTTGCGCGCCTCGCGTGGAATCTCCGCAAATGGCGTCTCTTTACGCACGATCCTGTCGAACTGCGTACGTAGCGTGCGTTGCATCTTTTGTGTGAACCCCGTGCCGGCGCGTCCCGCGTATATGAGCTTGCGGCCGCGATAGTAGCCGAGCAGCAATGCGCCAATGCCGTGCCCGCCCTTTGATGGCGGCGTGAATCCGCCGATTACGAACTCCTGCTCCTGGATGCACTTGATCTTGAGCCACCCGTGTCCGCGCCCGGCTTCATACGCGGCCGAACCAAGCTTGGAGACAATCCCTTCGGCGCCAAGCGAGCATGCCTTCTCAAAAACCTCATGGCCACGTGCTCGGAAGTGCTCGCTGAAGTGCAATGGCGATTGCGCGCCCGCATTTGCAAGCACATCGGCCAACAACTGCTTGCGCTCAAGCAGCGGAAGCCCGCGCAGATTATGTCCATCGAGGTGCAGCAGATCAAAGCCGAAATACGTAAGATGTTTCGTCCGGTCTTCTTGAAACACCGCCTGCAGATCCGCGAAGTTGGCGATGCCTTTTTCGTCTAGCGCCACCACCTCGCCATCGATAATCGCAGCCTCAACCGGCAACTGCGCCGCTGCCGCAGCAATCTCCGGCATGCGGCTGGTCCAATCCAGTCCCTTGCGCGTGTAAAGCGTGGCCTTGCGCCCGCCGTTCTTTTCTGAAGCACGAACGTGAATCTGAATCCGGTACCCGTCGAGCTTGAGCTCGTGTATCCAGTTGCTGCCGTCCGGCGCTTTGATCGTCTGCTCTGCAAGCTGCGGCTCGATGAACCCTGGGTAGCGCTCGCGTGGTGCGGAGCGAAGCATGCGCAAGTCATGTGCCGGTAACTTGGCTGCGCGCTTCACTGCAGATCTTGGCTTGACTGGCTGTTCCGTCTCATTGGCTGGTGCGTCCGCGCCGCTCTGGAATCCGTGCACCGAGTCCCACACGCTGTCCGCGTCAGCGGCAATTTGTTCAATGCTCCGGTGAGTCATCGCACTCGCCGGCTCTTCATCCGTCACTCCGGCGTCGCCAGCCTCTCGTGCAAACTCATCGCGGTCCTTGATCAGCAGCCAGTTGGGCTTGCCGTTGTTCTGGTGCGATCCGTGCATTCGCACCAACGCCCAGCGGCCATGCAGCTTTTTCCCATGGAGTTCAAATTTTAGGTGCCCCTCAGCCAGCCCTCGATCCACATCGCCCAGCGGCTTCCATTCCCCAAAATCCCACACCATCACCGTGCCGCCGCCGTACTGGCTCTTGGGAATCGTGCCCTCAAACCCGCCGTACTCCATCGGGTGGTCTTCCACCTGCACGGCCAGCCGCTTGTCGCCGGGATAGTAGCTTGGCCCCTTGGTCACCGCCCAGCTTTTGAGCACGCCGCGCCAGCCCAGCCGGAAATCGTAGTGCAGCCGCGTGGCCGCATGCTTCTGCACCACGAACGGCAGGGCCTGCGCGGTATCGCCCCCTCGCGCCAGCCGCGCTGATCGCGGTCCGCCCCTCGGCTCGGCTGTAACGTGAAAGTCCCGCATCGAGCGGTAGCGCTTGAGCTGCCGGGCTACTGTTTGCGCGGCTCTTGATCGCGATTGCGCCCTTGCAGCCATCTCACGCGGCCGTGTGCTTGCGTTTGGATGCCTTCACCAGCACCGGCCCCTTTTTCGCGGAGGCCGGTGGCTTCTTCCGCCCTGGCGCAGGCTTGCTCTCCTCGAGGCTGCGGCGCAGTGCGTCCATCAGCCCCATGCCGCGCGCCGGCGCCGCTGCTTCTTCCTCGAGCGGCAGCGGCATATGCTTCTGCTTGGCCTCGATCAGCTCGCGCA
>JASIJW010000383.1:0-7208 GCA_030050035.1 Acidobacteriaceae bacterium
GGCTGACTCCAGCGCAAAATGAGGCGACAAGATACCGGCGAAAGGATGATAGTGAAACAATCCGTTCATTGAGATGCAGAAACCTCTCGCCGGGTTTTCCAGCGCTCGCGCAAATCGTTCTCCACCACGTTCGAGCAGCGCTTCACTGCGGATTCGGCGTTTCGGTCGTCGCCGCTACCGCTCTGGAGACGCCGGATTCTGTCCAGGCTGCATGTTCTGCCCCGACGGTGATTGCTGCTGCGAGTTCGAGCCTCCGGTCGGAACGCCGATCGATGCGCCGGAGATCACCAGTTGCACGCGACGATTCTCCGCGCGGCCTGAATCGGTGGAGTTGTCAGCTACCGGGTGCATCTCGCCGTATCCCTGCGCGGTGACGTTGTTCGGCCGAACGTTTTGCGCGACCAGGAAACCTCGCACGCTGTCGGCGCGCTGCTCGGAGAGCTTCTGATTGTATTCGGCTGAGCCGACGTTGTCGGTGTATCCCTCCACCTGCACTCTCAGGTCCGGATACGCGAGCAGTATCCCGGAAACCTTGGCCAGCTTTACCTGTGCGTCAGGTTTCAGTTCGTATTTGTTGAACGCGAACTGCACATTCGGCATGTCCATGATCAAGCCGCGAGCCGTCTCCTTCGTTTGCATCACCTGGCTCAACTGCTGGCGGAGCCGCTCGCGGGACGCCTGCGCCTGCCGGGCAACCAGGAGCGCCTGCAGTTGCGCCTGGCGCGCCGCGGCGGTCTGCTGCTGGGCCGCCATCTGCTGCTGGCGGGCTTGTGCGGTTGCCAGCAGGGCCTGCTGTTGTTGCTGCTGCGCCTGCATCCGGGCCTGTTCGGCTGCCGCGCGTGCCGCTGCCTGCTGCTGCACAAGCTGCTGCGCCTGGGCAGCGGCTACCGCGGCCTGCGCGCCGACCAGCTGACTCGCCATGATGTTGGCTTCGCGCAGCTTGCGGATGGTAATCAGCCTCGCGTCCTCGGCAGTCTGCACGGCTGCGCGCGCATACGTGATGGTCTGTTTCCGGTTGCGCCTGCGCCGGTCCGACTGGTTGGCCTGGTCGAGCGACTTCTGCGCGGCGGCCATGGTGTCGGGCGCGTACTGGCTGGCGCCGGCTGCTTCGGCAATCCGCACGGCGTTGTCCGCCTGGTACAGCTCCAGCGGCGAGCGCATATCCCGCGTGATAGGGTTCGGCACCGCGTTCAGGCCGGCTGTCTGCTCATAGGCTCCGCGTGGCAGCAATGCATAGTGAACAGTTATCTGTTCCACCATGCCCTTTGTCTTTTTCAGAACATAATTTTCCACCGTCACAAGGTTGCTGGGCATGGTTACAGCGAAATACGGCTCGGCTGTCACGATCAAGCCGAAGGCCTGCAAGCTAGTGCTAACCGTAATCTCGTTCTCATCTTTCTTACCGGTAGGCAGGACCTCGCCCAGATTTACCGGCCGGCCCTCGGGCGTAATCGCCCACAGCACGTAGGTCAGGTACGCGCGGCCAAAGCTATTGGCCGGAACTAGATTGTAGAAATTTGCATGAATCATCGTCCGGCCAGCCAGAGCGTCCACGGTTGCGTGGCCGGTCGCCTTCGAAAGCAGCGAAGTGCCCCGAAATCCAATCTCCGTTTTTCCTCTGCGATGCATGTAGTTGATGGCAGGGACTTCGCGTCCGACAACCTGGATGCGGTAAAGCGGCGTATTGTCCCAGGCGCCTTGCGCAGCCTGTTGATTGTCCTGCTGGTTTTGGTTCTGCTGGATGATTTGGTTCTGAATTTGGTTCTGGATTTGGTCCTGCTGGTTTTGGTCTTGCTGGTTTTGCTGGTATTGCTGCTGGCCTCCGGACATGGGGTTCATCTCCTGTGGGACCAGTAGCCTGGCGCCGCCTATCAAAAGGGCAATCAAGGCGTATTTGTGCATGCGATTCATGGTGTTCAAGACTCCCGCGTTTGCGCGATCCTGAACTGCCTTGCGCCCCGCGCAACGCTATCTGTGGCCGTTCTTAACCCATGCTTGATGCCGGTGCGCAGAACGGTGTTGTCCCACTCAGGGGGCACTCGAAATGTGGATTTTCCATTGCGAATGCAGCTTGGGAGGCTGTAAGAAAGCGGCATTTTGTCCTTTTAAATCAGGACGAATTTGTTTGAGGAGAATCAGGGCGTGAATTTGTCTCTCTCCAAAGAGATACCACTTGTATTTTTATTTCAGGCAGCTATGAAGTTTTTGCAGTCCGCCCCACTTCTCGAAATGTGCCCACGAAGCCCTGGTAATCTCACCGGCGGGTCGTGGTTTGCCATTGCCCGAGCCAGGATAGATGACGTAAGCGACTCCCCGATCGGTTCCCCCAGTACGGGCATCGGGGTATATGTCGAGCATCTTCGCCAAGGCGATTGAACCTTCTCCCATCGGCAAATCGGGTGCGCTTTCATCCGCGACGATTGCATCCGCTATCTTGCCGTTTTCAAAATTCATTACGGTGGCGAAGTCGCCAAGTTTCGCGTACTTGAAGCCCTCAGGCGGAAGCACCACATAGGGTATGCTTGCCGCATCGACAAACCGCCTGGGGTTGTGCTCATCTTCAACGCTGGAATCGTAGAGCGAAGTCATCGACACGTAGTACCCCGGAGCAGGATCGCCTTTTTTCTGAATGACTGGCCGGCCATCCGGGTTCCCTGTATCCGTGGCCAATGCCCACCAGTTTCCGGGATGGCCCGCATTTTCGATAGAGTCAAGCCCAAGCCGATAGTCCGGGTTGTAGGCGCGATACGCCCCATCTGCATCGATTGCCATGCCACTTTGATAAACAAATGCCTGCACGCCGGATGTACTGCACGACCACGCGGTCGTCGAATGATGCCGGAATAGCTTAGTCCTTTGGGGATTCCGTGAAGAAGCGGACAGTCCATGCGATGAGCTGAATGATAAGAAAACAAGCGCGATAAGCCGGGAGGATAATCTCACAACTGGCACGCTACGCCTTCGCCGCTCCTCCTTCAAGCATTTCATCGAAATTCCTGAGCGGCCTTTCTGGGCGGAACGGTAGCTGCGACGCAGGCAAACCCTGAGCTGGCCGATCATCCGCTGCTTGGTCTCCAACACGTCCATTCCCCTTAACGACAAAACCTGCTATCGGGGCCGATATTATCAAAGGCGGCATTTTGTGGCGGCATTTTGTCCTTTGACAAGAAGAAATTGTTCGGCGAGGAGCTTTGCACACGATGGAAGAGCTCAAGGAAGCGAAATTCGGTACAAATTCCGGTGGACCGTAGTTTTCACCCATGCATAGTGGTCGGGGTCCTTGCCCGGCACCAGCCACGCACGGCTCACTGATTCGGCGCCATGAACCACGCTCGGCGGGGCCAGCGGCGGAATCCCTCCCGCGGGAAGATCCGGCAGGCTTTCTCCCGGACCAACGGGAATCGCCAGAGTTCGTCCCGGTCCCGTCCGTGATGAGTCCTCAACCGGAACGAAGAGAAACTTCCCATCCGTCGACCATTTCGGAGTGCAGTAGCTCGAGCAAATTCGGCGCGGCTCTCGGCCGTCGAGCGGAATTTCCACGATCGCAGGAAGATTTTTTGCCGGCGTGCTGGAAACTGCGGCGGCGATCCACCGCCGGCTCGGCGATACGCCCTGGAACTCCAGGATGGGATACGTAAACATCCTCGAATGGTGCGATCCGTCCACATTGACCTGCTCCAGGTAATTCGTGTTCCCCTCTGAGTGCAGGAACAGGATCTGCCCTCGCGAGCCAAAATGCGGCGACCTTGCACCGGAGATATTCAATTTAATTGCGGGTGAGCTTCGATCCATGGGGGCCATCCACAATTGCGTTGTTCCATCCGGCGCAGCAGTTGTGTACACCACCTGTTTGCCATCCGGAGACAGATCGAAGGCAGTCATCGAAATTCCGGAGAACACCGCCTCGCTGTTCCCCGAGTCAACCACCGTGCGCCACAGTTCCGCGCCGGAATCGTCGCCACGCCGCAGAAGGTAATAGAGGATGCTGGCGTCCGGGTTGAAAACAGGAGGAGACAGTTGGTCTGCCACTTCACCTTCGGAAGAAAGTGGCCGCTCACTCCCGCCAGAGTGAATCCAGATGGCGCTCTCATGCACTCCCAGTGACGTGATCAGCGCCCGTCCATCCCGCTCCACTGCCAGTCCATCCTCTTCCGTTGGCCCAAATGTGATTTGCTCCGGCTCTCCATCCGGAAAATGCTGCCGCCAGATGTGACTCTGTCCTGCAACAGTTGCAGTGAAATACATCCACTTGCCATTGGGCGACCAGGCAGCGGCAGTGCAGGCGCCAGCCGGGCCAACCAATCGGGGCGGGGCCAGACTTGTGGGATCCGAGACCTCCAGAGCTACCAGCCGGCATGGCGCCCAATCGCCATTCCCGTTCATCTCAACGATCAAAGCCCAGCGACGGTCCGGAGATGGAGACGTGTAATGAGCCATGCCGCGCTCGTGCGCTGGGAGATAGACTTCGCGCAGGTCCGCGCGCGTGACCGTTGCTGTAACCACACCCATGTGGATTCCCGACTGAATCTCGGAAAAGACCAGATGCTGCGAGTCTAGCCACTCCAGACCTGCGGCATTCCGCAGCAGAAGGTGAGGCTCGCCTCCTAATGCTGAGACTTCATAAGTGGAAAATCCGGACCCCTCCAGCACCGTATATGCGATCTCGGACCCATCGGGTGAGAATGCCAGCCCATATTTCTGTCGATCGTCGTCCGTCACCCGCCGGGCCTCTCCGTTCGGCAGCATCTTCACGTAGATTTGATCGGCTGTGAGGAATGCATTACCGCCACGGATAAATGCCACCAAATGCCCATCCGGTGATAAGGCAGGCGCCACCGCCGAATCCGTAAAATCTGTGAGCTCCGTGTATTTGATCTCCGGCTGACGATCTTGCAATCGATAAAGCGCCGTACCGCCGAAGGCGAGGACTGCACAGGCCCCTGCTCCCACGTACCAGCCCAGAACCTTCCACCCTGAAGGCGAAGCGGCAGCAGGAGGTGGTTCAGAAATGGCCTCAGCGGGCCGAGCCGGCGCAACCGCAGAAACCGGCGCGATGAACCGGTAACCCATCCCGATGACGGTCTGGATGAATTGCGGATGGTCGGGATCGTCGCGAAGGAGATAGCGAAGCTTGCGAATGGCCGTATTGATGCCGTGTTCGGTGTCAACGAAGACTTCGCTCGACCATAGCCGCTCGGCAATCTCCGGCCGCGTCACCAGCTGCCCCTCGCGCGAGACCAGCAGGATGAGCAACTCCATCGGCTTCCGCTCAACGCGCAGCGATTGACCCTTACGACGCAGCTCAAAGCTGCCGCAGTCGAGTTCGAAGTCGCCGAATTGGAGAATCGAACCGGAAAGGATACCGGGCAAGAGAACCTCCTGCGCCCGGAAGAATGTTCAAGTAACGCTCAAGTATGTCACGGGAAATGCCTAATTAGAAAGAGTTTCGCGATTCACCAGAACTTTACCTTCCGCTTCACCACGGCTTCATTGCTTTCGGGGGGAGTAAAGGCTACTTACCGGTACAGCCGGAAAGCTCTCCGGCCAGGAGGAGAGATGAGGACGAGATTTTGGACGATGTTGATGTGGTGCACCGGCGCGGCTGCCCTTGCTTTCGCCGTGGCGCCCGGAGCCGCGGCGCAGTGCGGTTTGCCCAACAAGCCGGTCAAGCCCATGCGCTGGCCAATGACCTGGCAGCGGCAGTTTGGCGCGGGGCATGCCTCGCTGGTCAGCGCGGCCTTCGAGGGTAGCGACCAGCCGTCCATTGTTGGGATGTGGCACGTCGTGTTCACTGCGCAGACGCAGAACGGAGAACCCGTCCCCGTACCGGGCGGAGTGACGTTCGACAATTCCGTGGTGGTCTGGCACAGCGATGGAACAGAGATCATGAATTCATCGCGGTCGGCACAGGACGGAAATTTTTGCCTGGGCGTATGGAAGCGCACGGGGGACCGGACATATCTTCTCAACCACATTCCATGGCAGGGAAATGTCTATGACCCGACGGTGCCGCCGGATACCGTTGGGAAGCCCCAGGACGGTGCTCAGCTTATTGAGAAGATTACCTTGAGCGCGGACGGGAATTCCTATAGCGGAACCTTCACCCTGAATGCATACGACAGTTCCGGGAGCGTCTACGCGTCGTTTACCGGCGTGCTCTCAGCCAAGCGCATTACCACGGAGACGCCTTTCAGCGATCTGCTTTGAGCGGCGGGGTAGCCGGATGTCCCGGGTCTCGTTTGTGAGACCCGGGAACCAGCCGGTTCAACCTAACGCATTTTTCCTGGTTAGCCCTTTTTTACCGCGTGGCCGCGGCCATCGCGCGTTTCGTTGCCGTGGAAGTTTTGCATGTGGTTTACATTGTGTGCGGGCGTTGGGTGCTCGCCGCGCGCCGGCATCGGCCCGTGATAGCCGTGCTGCGGATCGAAGTGGTTGTTCACGTGGCCGTTGAAGTGAGCGGGGCCGTGATACCAGGGGCCGACGCCGATGAACACGCCATTCGTGAACCACTCCGGGCCGTAATAGCCATAGGGAGCGCACTTGTAGGGGGCGTAATCATAGTAGCCGTAGGGGCAAACGGGCGCTGGACCGATGTTCACGCCCACGCTTACCTGCGCAGCTGCCTTCGGGGCTCCGGGAACCGCCAGCAGAATTGCAGCGGCAGCAAGAGCACAGACACTGAGACGATTCATAAACCGGTGTTCTCCTTCACGAGATGAATTTTGCAGCGTCGACCGGACGAATTATACTCCGATTGCCCAGTTCGCCACCTGGAAGCAGAGTGCAAGCTGTGCAGTGGTACTGCTTTTTCATCAGATGAAGAGAGATTTCGAAAAGGATGCCGCGCTTGTGGACAAAAAATCCGCCAGCGCTAATAGCAATCCCTGCTTTCACCTCACAGATTGGCCGCGGCCATTGCGGAACTGGTTGCCACGGAATCCGTTAACTCTGCCTGGGGGGCGACCCGGAGCCGGCCGCGCGCCGCGTGCCGGATATGTCCCACGGTAACCGAAGCGTGGATCGAAGCGGCTATTCACCGGGCCTCGCCAGTTGGCTGGACCGCGAAACCAGGGTCCGGCGCCGATGAAGACGCCATTGTTGAACCACGAGGGGCCGTAGTAGCCATAAGGTGCGCAGCCGTACGGAGGAAAGGCAAAGTAGCCGTAAGGGCAGACGGGCGCGGGACCAACATTCACGCCGAAGCTAAC
>JASIJW010000384.1:0-4691 GCA_030050035.1 Acidobacteriaceae bacterium
CCGCTCGCCGCATCCTGCATGTTGATGCCATAATGCTGCAGCGTCGCCGCCAGAATCTGATAAAGATTCGCGCGGTCTTTGGCATAAGCCCCGTTTGCGGCGATCAAATTATCCTCCGCCACCGCCAGATTCCGCTGTTGCTGCAACACGTTGGCCGTGGTCGAAGCCCCCAGCCGCAGCTTCTTCACCTCGGCATCCAGGCTCTGCTGGTTATAGTCGCGCGCGGCCTCCGCAGCCTGCACCGCCGCACGGTCATTGGTCAGCGCATACATCGCGTTCACCACCTGCATGCGGATCTGCGTGTAAAGCTGCTCCAGCCTCAGCTCCGCCTGCCGGTACTCCATCAGCGACCGCTCCTGCACCGACTGCGCATACCGGTTGCGCAGGGTCAACTGGAAATTGAATCCCACACCTTTGTCTGGCGAACTGCCGTTGACCAGGTTGCTCAGTACGTCGGGATAGCTGGTGCTCGTCGTACTCGCCCCGCAGGGAATGCCGAAAATGTTGCAATTCACGTTCGGCGATCCGCCGACGCCCTGTCCGCCGTAGTAGCCGTAGACGTCAAGTGTGGGCAACAACGCATTGCGCGCGCCCCTCAGCGTGATCTCGTCGTTGCGCACCGTCAGCACCGCCTCCTCCAGCTCCGGCCGCTGCTTGAACGCCTCCTGCACCAGCGATTCCACCGTCTGGCCCTCTTCCGGGATGGGATCCAGGGTCACGCGATCGGTCGGAATAACAGGTGCATTCGAGAGCGCCACATCATTCAGGTTCCGCGCAATCGCCTGCTTGATGATCTGCTGCTGATAATTGAGCGAGCTCTGCGCCGAGATCAGCGCCTGCTTGTCCGTGGCCACGGTCGACTGCGCGTTCACCACATCCAGCGGCGCCATCGTCCCAATCTGCAACTGCTTCTGGTTGTCGCTCAGCAATTGATTGCTTTGGTCGAGCGCCCGCTGCTTCGCCTGCACGTCTTCATATGCCTGGACCAGGCCCCAGTAAATCGACTCCACCTGGTTCACCGTGTAAAGAATCTGCTGCCGGAACGCCGAGTCCGTGATGCGCCGGTCGTTCAGCGCCTGGTACATGAAGCGCTTGTTGACCCAGATCCCCGCGCCCTGCAGCAGATGCTGCGTGACCTGAGCCCTGAAGCTCGCAAACAGTTCGGGGCTGAAGCTGTTCAGGCCGTTCGTCGTGATGCGGCTGTTACTCCAGGTCAGGTTCGCCAGCGTACCGGGGACGAACCCCTGGGAGAAGGTGAAATTGTAAGTATTGGAGTTGGTAAACGAGCGCGGCGTGAAGATGTTGGTCTCGGGAGATTTCTGACGATCGAACTGAATTGCTCCCGTCACCGCCGGATCGAGCGGCTCCGGCGTTGGTCCCGCGCCGGCCGTCGTCAGCGTCAACCCGCTCACGCCCGAACCCGCTCCGCCCGAGCCCACCGTCGTGCCGCCCGGCCCGCCGCCCGTGCTCAGCGTGGAAGTTGACCCGCCCAGCGTGCCCGTCACCAGGCCCGAAGGCGCGCCCAGTGGCTCCGCACCCGTGCGCGTGCGCAAAATATCGGTGTCTGCAATGTCCAGGTTGTAGCGCGCAATGGCAATGTCGTAGTTGTTCTCAATCGCCAGTGCAATCGCGTCCGAAAGGCTCAGGTAAATCTTGCCGTCCTTCAACAGGTCGCTCAACCGCACTGAGTTCTCAAAGTTCGCCTTGCCGATCGTCGTCGGCCGGTACATCTTCCAGGGCGCGTCCTTAAAATTCGCGTACGCCTTCGAAAAATCCCGCGCCGTAACCTTCAAAGGAGTGGGCTGCGTCTGCTCCGGCGCGGGTGCAGAAGGCAGATTCGACGCCGCCTGGTCCGGCCCTTTCGAGCCGGCACCGGTCACCGTCTGCTGCGCCCCGGCCAGCGGCGGCGAGGGCATTGTCGAAGCAAGCGCCAGCAACACCGCGGCCGCTCCGCGTAACCGATCGCCCGTTATCCGCTTTTCCTTCTTTGCTATCGGGCTTCCTGCCTGCTCCGAACCAATCGACACACCTTTACGGCCAAAATGCATGATTCTTCTCCAGAATGCTTTGAACCGAAACGTTGAAGCGAAGTGCTGAACAGAAGTGTTGAACCGAAGCCCAGGCGCGAAGCGTCAATCCAAAGAACCGCCGCGCCTGAAACTGCCCGGAAATTCCGTGTGTGAATGTGGGATGATCGCACGCTCTCCTGGCTTCAAAAACTGAGTGATAAGCCCACTGCGAGACCTGGGTACGAGGCCAATTGCGAACCCAATTGCAAATATTGACCCCTTATTATTACGCGATCCCCACCTCCGCCGTTCCCCAGGCGTAACCGCCCAGTCAACCACCGCCTCCGTAAGCTCTCATCCTCGTCAAGCCCACCAACTTCTCAACGCGGTGTCATCCCGACCGTCGATTTTCGCCTGTCATCCTGAGTGCGGTCCGCAAACCGGACCCCTCAAGGACGGGCCTTCGTCCCTGGGGTTGAAAGCGGACGAGCGAAGGATCTGCATTTTTGCCTTTCCTCCGCCGGCCTACGAAATTAACTAACCAGTTAGTAAAATACATCCGTCAGGCTGTATCTCGCAACCGCCCTGTCGAAACACACAGAGAATGGCTGGGCTTTGTCCGAATCTGCCGATGCCAAAAACTGCTTGGATCAGAGACCGGCCCAGGCAATATATTCACGAAATATTGCCGTTTAATCGCCACCCAGCTCGGATTTTGGCCAAATGCGCCTGCCACCATACCGCTTATCCGTCTAGAGACCCTGTGATATGGCGTACAGTGAAGGAGGAGACGAAAGACCTTATGACAGAGGATATGCAATTAACCTGTAGCGACTGCGGGCAGGAATTCACGTTTTCAAGCGAAGATCAGGCATTTTTCCGGGAGCGTGGCTATTCGGCTCCGAAACGCTGCAAGGCGTGCCGCCAGGCAAAGAAGAATGAACAAGCCGGAGGGGGAGGGTACAGCCGGAGGAGTGAATCTCAAGGCACAACAGTCACATGTTCCGGGTGCGGGAAGCAAACGACGGTCCCGTTTGAGCCGCGAGGCGACCGGCCCGTATATTGCCAGGACTGTTTCAGCGCAAGGAAGAGAAACGGCGGCGGCCGCGGGGATCGCAGGCATAGCCGTTAGCAAATGAGTCCCGGCTGCCTGACAGTCGCCCCTTCAGGAAGCCGGGAGAAATCGGCAAACAAACGAAGATCAGGCTACTGCCTCGCGTGCGCCGTGTTTGGGCGTACCCGATATTTCGTCGAGGTTACGGTCAACGTGCGCTCGATTTTCTTAAGAGCGTGCGTCTCGTCTGGAGCGGCAAATGTGGACGCGACGCCACGGCTTGCAGCTCTGCCTGTTCGTCCCACGCGATGAACAAAATCTTCGGCTTCCCTGGGAAGGTCGTAGTTCACGACGTGCGCAACGTCGGCGACATCAATACCACGCGCCACAACGTCGGTTGCCACCAGCACGCGATGGCGACCCTCGGCAAAGCCGCGCAATGCGGAGCTACGCTGCGATTGCGATCGGTCCCCGTGAATGGGTGCCGCAGCGAACCCGGCCCGCGATAACCTCCGGGCAACCCGGTCCGCTCCGTGCTTGGTCCGCACAAAGACCATAAAACTGCCATCGTTTGTTCCCAGAAGATGCTCCAGCAACTCCTGTTTCTTGTCCGCCGGGACCTCGAAGGTTTGCAGCTTCACATTGGGCGAGGGCTTCAACTCGGAGCTGATATCGATGCGTACCGGATTCCTCAGATAAAGGCTCGCCACTTCGCGAATCTCAGGGCTGACCGTCGCCGAATAGCACAGCGTCTGCCGATCCTGCGGCAATACCGCCGCAATCCGCCTGATTGCCGGCTTGAATCCCATGTCCAGCATGCGGTCCACTTCGTCCAGAACCAATATCTTCACGCCGCCCAGGTTCACCAATCTGCGCGACAGGAAGTCTTCCAAACGTCCCGGCGTAGCGACGATCAAGCGCGCTCCCTTCCGGATGGCGGACAACTGAGGGCCTTCCGCCAAGCCGCCGCACACAAGCGCGGCTTTTCCCTGGCCTTGTGTCAGATCGCGCCAGGCATCCAGTACCTGCATGGCCAGCTCGCGCGTAGGCAGCAGAACCAGAGCCTTCGTGTCCTTTGCGCTCGTGGCCATTCGTTCCACGAGGGGAATCAGAAAGCTCAATGTCTTGCCCGTGCCCGTCTGCGCCGTCGCCAGCACGTCCCGCCCCTCCAGTGCCGGAGGCAGGGCTGCCGCCTGGACGGGTGTGGGATGAATAAAATTCGCTTCGGCCAACTGCCGTTGCATTGTTTGTGAAAGTGGCAATTCAGAAAAAAGTTTCAATTCATTCCTGTTCTGCACCCCATCCGCAGCCATTCCATCATCCAGATTCCTCTCTGGAATTCATCCCTGGAACTCATTCATAGACCTGCTGCGGCTGATGCAGTCGGTTCATTTCCCTCGCTTCCCGAAAATCGTTTCGAGAACGTGGGAAACGTCAAATTTGATATGCGGAAAACCCGGGAGCGCTTGCTCCAAATGATTCGAGATTTGCCACACCTATCGCGTCTTCGACTGCGGCACGCCATTGCGTTGCAGTCTGGTCCGGCCAGTCGCATTTAAAAGGCGAGGCCTCAACTTCAATGGACCATTACGCTGAGGGGCTGGGAATTTACGTGGAAGACGGTCTGG
>JASIJW010000385.1:0-8310 GCA_030050035.1 Acidobacteriaceae bacterium
GCTTCACCCAGCTTCGCGCACCATTCGGGTCGATCTTTTGTTCGAGCCAGTACAAACCGTAGCTATGCCCGTGGCCGTAGATAATGTCCGTCTTGCCGTCGCCATTCACGTCGTAGCCGATGATCGGAAACCCGGCGTCGCCAAGCTGCCAATCGCCGTGCCATTCCCACTCGTCCTTGTTGGCATCGATCTGCCGGAACCAGCCGTTGGGGCTCAGAATATCGGCCTTGCCGTCGCCATCAATGTCGGCCACACCCACGCCGTGACCGTCCTCGGCGCGCCCGCCAACATGGTGCACCTTCGGCTCTGGACCGGAGAAATCGATCCACAGCAGCCCCATGTGGCCGTAATGCGAAAAGATCAGGTCGGGAACACCGTCGCCATTGATGTCGGCCATTACGCCGCCCTCAGTGTCGTAGCTATCGGTGATGAAGTGCTTTTTCCAAACCGCGCCCAGCTTGCCGGGATTCTCGTACCACCAGATGCCGTTGAGCTGCCAACCGGCCGTCACCACATCAGGCTTGCCGTCATGGTTCACGTCAATGGTCCACTCGCCGCAGTCGGCCACGAACTCGTTCACCGTGCCTGCTTCGCGATACTGGTGCCGTGTCCACACGCCGCCATTCGGGCCGGGATTCTCATACCAGTAAGCCCCGCTCAGAATGTCCGGATAGCCATCGCCATTCATGTCGAGCGTGGTAATGCCCTCGGCATGATCCGTGCCCAGCCGATGCACAAAGAACGTGACTTGCGGAACTCCATTTGGCCCAGGGCCCGGCGTAGTTTTGTGCTCAGCCTGTCCGGGATTTTGAGCAAACGATGCGGAGATGGAAACCGAAACCAGGGCAACAAACGCGAGAGCAGAAACTGCTCGAACCATTGGGCGCAGCAGCATGAATGGATTTCCTTTCGCGGGCCATTCTCGCCGCCGCGCCCGAGTCTGCGCAAGAGAAGACGGCCTGAAGAGCATCTTTCCCTGTTCCCTGTTCCCTGTTCCCTAATCCCTTCCCTTCGGCCTGATGCCCTTCTCGAGAACTCGCGTGATCGTCCCTGTGGGAACGAATCGCACGAGGAACGCCGTGAACGCGCCCTTTCGATTCGGCACGATGGTGCGCCGACCGCGCACGAGCGCGTCCACACCCTTGCGCGCCACCTCGTCCACTGCCTGAACACCAAAGCGGCGAAACACCCCCGGACTACCGGCAATATCAAAGAACTCGGTTTCAGTCGGCCCCGGGTAGAGCGTTGTCACCTTCACGTTATAGCGCTCTACCTCCGCGGCCAGGCCGAGCGCAAAGAACCGGTCAAATGCTTTGGTCGCCGCGTAGGTAGTGTAGTACGGGATCGGCTGAAAGCTCGCAGTCGAGGAAACCACCAGCATCCATCCGCGCCGCCGCTCGATCATGCGCGGAACAAACAGGCGCGCAATGTGCACCACCGCCTCACAGTTCACGCGCACCATGCCGATCTCCTGCTCGATACGGCCGGCTTCAAACGCGCCATACTGACCGAAGCCTGCATTGTTAATGAGAATGTCGACGGCCAGACCGGAGCCCTCAGTCGCATCGTAAATTTGCTGCGGCGCGCCAGGATCGTTGAGATCGGCAGTGACGATGCGGGTTTCGATACCCTTAGCGCTCAACTCGGTGGCAAGAGCTTCAAGACGCTCGCGCCGGCGCGCCGTAAGGATGAGATTGACGCCGCGCGCAGCAAGCTCGCGCGCCACTGCCGTGCCGATGCCAGCGCTTGCGCCTGTGACCAGCGCCCACCGGCCGCGAAGATCGTTAGATTGTGTCATTGGGGATCAGGATAGCAAGCTGCGGAGCAAATGAAGCAGCTCGAAGGCATGCGCTCACTCGTTGTGCGTGAACCCGGGAATGCACGAGAGCATGCACAGCGGCTCGATAGCGCGGGCCGGCGTTGCACTGCCCATGTCTTATGCCCTCTTTTCGAGAATTTTTGACCAATTTACGCCGAGACTGTCTTCTCCTCGAACTCCTCATTGAGCCACTTCGAAAACGCCGCAAATTCCTCGTCGCGGCCCAGAAAGTCGCGGACCATCTCCCGGCCGGGTTTTGAACCGCCCTGCTCGAGCACCGCCTTGCGGTATCGCTCGCCGGCGTCGCAGCCGAGAAGATCCTTGGGATCGAACTGGGCGAAGAAGTCGAGCGCAATGACCTTGTCAAAGGCGTAGGTATAGTAGTTCGACGAGTAGCCGGTGAGATGGCCGAAGCTCGCGTACATGCGGTTGCCCTCAATCCACTTCCACGGCTGAAACGATTCGTAGAGCCGGCGCGTGACGGCGTCGAGATCGAGGCCTGCAGGGTCCTGATCATGCAGATCGAGCGAGAGCGTGGTGTAGTAGAGCTGCGAGCGCACCCAGTCGGCACGGCCAAACGCGCTGGCCCGCTTCAGGTCGCGGATAAGCTCCCCGGGCAGCACTGCGCCCGTTTCATAGTGGCGTGCGAAGGACTGCAGTAGCTTCTCGTCGCGGAAGAACTCCTCGAGCATCTGCGATGGAACTTCGACGAAGTCGCCTTCGGTGGCGAAGCCTGAAAGGCCTGCCCACTCGGTCTGGCCGCCAAGGATTGCGTGCATCAGGTGGCCGAACTCATGGAAGTAGGTGACGACATCGGAGTACTGCATCAGGCCGGGATCGCCGGGATCGCCTCCTGCAAAGTTGCAGATAAGCGCGGCCTCGGGCAGGTAGCGGCCGCGCACTCCAATAACTACAGGCGCCGCCGAGAACCACTTGTCTTTGCCCTCGCGCGGATGCATATCGAGATAAAAGCGTCCGACGTGCTTGGCGCCGTCATACACATCGAAGACCGAAACGGCCGGGTGCCAGGCAGGCGCGCCGGAGCGGCGAAACTCAACGTTGAACAGCCGAGCCGCGGTCGAGAGCACGCCGGCTTCGACCTGCGCGTATGGAAAGTATGGGCGCACGGAGTTTGAATCAAAGTCAAACTGCGCGCGGCGGAACTGCTCGTACCAGTAAGCGCGGCTGGCAATATCGATGACGGCCAGCCCAGGCTGGCGGTTGCGCGCAAACTCGAGAACCTGCAAGTGCTCGTGCCGGGCGCCCTCGTGGCTGGCATCATCAAGCCGGGCGAGGAATTTGCGGGCGTTGGCGGCCGAGCCCATCATCTGGTCGGCGGTCGCGAGATCGGCCCAGCTTCTGAATCCAAGCGTCGAGGCAATCTCTTGCCGCGTCGCCAGCAGGTCGAGAAGGATCTGCTGGTTCTGCGGATAGGCACGCGTGTTGTAGGCCAGGAACATGCGCTCGCGCAGCGCGTGGCTGGCGGCAAAGGTCATCACCGGCTGCATGTCAGGCTGGTCGGTGGTGATCACTACCCGGCCGTCGGCGTCGGGCGGGTGGCGCGCGATGTAATCAGCCGGCAGACCTTCGAGTTCTTCGGGCGCGACCCCGATCGTCTTGCCGCCCTCCTGGATGTTGCGGCCGAACTCGAGAGCTAGCCGCGTCGCTTTCTCGTGGAGGGCCTGCAGGCGGTCGCGTGTCGCCTGATCTTTATCCACACCGGCGAGCCTGTAACTGAGCAGCGTACGGTCAACAAAATGCCGTGTGGCCGGGCTAGCCCCGTCCAAATCGGTTGCAACCAGCGCATCAAAGACGGGCCGGTTCAGGCTTAGCGCGCTGGCGGCCGTGGCAATCCGCTGCGCCTGATTCTGGGCCTCGTCGCGGACAGTCTTATCAGCGGCGACGGAGTTGAGAATACCGGCCTGCGACCCGGCCAAGCTAAGTTGTTCAATTGCTGTATCATACAGGCGCAGCGTGTTCTGCGGCGTACGCCGGCCCTGAGCGGCCAGCAGCGCTTCGATTGCGGCCTGATGCGCGGCCAGCCGGTCGCTTACCCAGGCGGCAAGCGCCTCAGCGGACGCAGCTCCGCCCTTTTCCCAAACATGCAGGTCGCCTGTAACGGCGGCGGCAATTTCAGTAAACATCCGCAGCAAACCCTCCAAACCTCTAGGTTGCCATACCTTGGGGCATCTCTGTGACCCTCAGGTGGAAATCGCACAGAATCTGTTGCATCTCACGCCAATCCCCTTTAAGATGCGTCAATTAGAGAAATGCCAGCAATCATCTCCAGCCCGCTTGCCTCGTCTGCCGCCCCGGCCTCGGCCCCGCGGCCCCGGCTGGGCAAAATCTGTGTGGCTGTGCAGGGGTCAACGCCAGCCGAGCTGCTGGACCGGGCTGCGGCCGTGCTGCCTGACTCGCGTCTCATCGAATTCCGCCTGGATGCGCTCGCAAAACCGGCCGCCGCGCTCAAGGAAATCAAGGAGTTCCTCGCCGACCACCGGGATGTAACGGCAATCGCTACCTGCCGTCGAAAAACCGGCGGAGGGCACTTTGCAGGCTCACTGAACTCGGAGCTTGAGATCCTGCTGAAGACCGCCGAAGCCGGATGCCAGATCGTTGACCTGGAATTGGAGTCGGCCGAGCAGGCCACGCGCCCGCAACTGGCCCGCTTCCGGGAATCGCTGCGCGCGGCCGGGGCCGCGCTGCTCATTAGCTTCCACGACTTTACACGCACCAAGGGACTGAACCAGGCTGCGGCGCGGATCGAGGCCTTCGAGCCAGATTTTGTGAAGGTGGTTTCCACGGCGCGCACTCTGGCCGACAACCTGGCCGTGCTGCGGCTGATTGAAGACCAATCGCTGGGCTCGCATGTGGTGGGCATCGCCATGGGCGAGGAGGGGCTGATCAGCCGAGTGCTGGGTCCGCGAGCGGGCGCAGCGTTTACGTTCGCTTCGGCAGGCGAAGGCGTAGAAACCGCGCCGGGGCAGATTTCGGCGCGCACGCTGCTCGACGTTTACCGCCTCGACCAGCTCGACCCGGCGACGCGGATCTTCGGTGTAGCCGGCAATCCAATCGGCCATTCGCTTTCGCCGCTGATGCACAACACAGCCTTCCGCCGCGAAAACGTGAACGCCATCCTGCTGCCGCTGAAGGCCAAGTCGGTCGACGACCTTCTCACAATAGTGCGCGAGTTGCCGCTGGGCGGCGTAGCGGTGACCATGCCGCTGAAGCAGGAGGTGCTGCCGCATCTGGCGAACATGGATCCGCTGACGGCGCGGATCGGCGCCTGCAACACGCTGCGCACCGGGGCCGACGGCAAGCTCTACGGCTTCAACACGGATGTGGCTGGCGTAGTCCGGCCGCTCGAAAAACGCATGCGCCTCAAAGGCGCGCGGATTCTCGTGCTCGGTGCGGGCGGCGCAGCGCGGGCCGCAGTCTTCGGCCTGGTGGAGCAGGGCGCCGAGGTGTTTATTGTGAATCGCACGCACGAGACGGCCATCTCGCTGGCGCGCAAGGCAAAGGCCAAGTCGCTCAAGCAGGATGCGCTGGCAAAGCAGCGCTTCGATGCCATCATCAACACCACGCCGGTGGGCATGACGGGCGTAAAACAGGCTCTGCCGCTGAAGGAAAATGAGTTGAACGCCAGCCTGGTCTTCGACATGGTGTACAACCCGCTGGAGACGCCGCTCCTGAAGCTGGCTAAGTCGCGCGGCCTGGCGGTGATCAGCGGCCTCGAGATGTTCGTGCAGCAGGGTGCGCGGCAATTCGAGATCTGGACCGGCAAGCCGGCGCCTGAGTCGGAGATGCAGCGCGTGGTGGAAGTGGCGCTGCGGCGGCGAAGCGAACATCAGGATTCAGTGCACAGTTCCTAATTCACAGCTCGAAAGGTCAGCTTTTGCATCCATCCTTTTTGCAAAGCGCAAAAAGGATGGGCACGGTTAGTGTTGTTTTCCCCGCCGACCAGGGCCTCTTTTCCCTGGTCCCTGCTTTTGTCAAATTTGCCGCACTGCTTGCTGCTGGCGAATAGCTTCGCGCAGCAGCCGCTTGGCGGTGAAGATGCGAGCCTTGATTGCGACCACGCTCACGTTGAGCTTTTTGGCGGCCGTGCGTTGCTTCATCTCGTCGAAGATGCACAACTCGACGGCGCGCCGGCAGCCGGCGCTCAGTTTGCCCAATTCGCGCCCGAGGATGCGGCTGCGCTCGGCAGCCTCGCAGTTCTCCTCAGGGGTGCGGCGCGGATCGGGAACATGCAGCGGCGTGCGGCCATCCTCCGCCTTGCATTCAAGCGGCAACAG
Organism: Acidobacteriaceae bacterium; assembly: GCA_030050035.1. GTDB lineage: Bacteria > Acidobacteriota > Terriglobia > Terriglobales > Acidobacteriaceae > Telmatobacter. Next base: position 6,115 of record JASIJW010000385.1, read on the forward strand.
CACCCTCCCCTTCTGGCCGCGCAGCCATTCGTGCGCGGCGTTTTGAACGATGGTTTGCAGCCAGGTGCTCATTTTGGCCTCGCCCCGAAAGCGCGGCAGGTTGCGGTAGGCGCGCATCAGCGCCTCCTGCACAATGTCTTCCGCTTCTTCGCTCGAAGACGTAAACCGTCGGGCTACGCGCACCAGGTGTTCGCGGCGCTGCTGCACCGTCAGGACAAAACTGCGGACTTTATCGTCCCAGTTCGCCGGATCGATCTCCAATTCCACCGGAAATGTAGTTGCCATTTCTGAATTGCTCCGTGGCTCTGTACGGCCCAACGAGCGGCGCCAGAGCGTCATTGGCTGTTCTTTCGCCGGATCGCAGCGGCAGACGCCGCGAATTGCAATCCGCGCCGGCAAGAGCGCGCCTTGCCGGGCGTTGCGCGTTCAGAGCGAAAGAAGACCTGGAGGAGAACGGAGCGGGATGGGACAAACGAGGCAAAGCAGGAGGCGAGGTCTTGGCTGCGGAACAGCAACGGCCGCGCGGCCTGAAACCGGAAAATGATTTCTTGCAACCGCAACGGCATGCCAGCCGCCGTCGAACTGCTTTACCAAGTTGCGCGCAGTGGCGTGCTCAGTAGCGATTGCCAGCCGATTCTCGACCCACAGCCTGGCTACGAATGCCCGCGAATGGTGGCCCGGCTGGTAGCGCGAGATCTTGTAACTGTATCCCCAGAGAGCAACGGTGACAGCCAGACTAATGAGGCACAGCGCGAAGGGGTTGAAGAAGTCGCGTAGCCTGGCTCTTGTGGGCTGGCCGGCGGGTGCGGAGGCTCGCTGTTGCGCGCGGCAGGACGGGTGCTGAAAACCGCGGGCCCGAGAACCGCAGATCGCCGGACGTGAAAGGCGGGCTGGCATCTGAGTGGAAAAAACTGCTGCCGCTGGCGAGTATAACTCATCCGCTTTCCGGTGGCGCAACGTATTGCAGTTGGGGGCAGCATCCAGGTTACTTGTCGGTCGGCAAATGAATCCCGCCCGAGGCGCCGTGGAAGCCCGGAATCGCGAAGAAACATCCGGCTCTTCGAAGTACACTGGAGTTTCGCGATCTTCCTGAGGAGCAATGCCCATGGATTACCCCGCAAAGTACCGCTATACCCGCGAACACGAGTGGATTGAAGTGAATGGAACAGCCGGCACCATCGGCATCACGGATTATGCGCAGAACTCGCTGGGCGACATCGTCTACGTGGACGTGCCCAAGGTGGGTGATGCTGTGTCGGCCGGCGCGGCCTTTGGCTCGGTAGAGAGCGTAAAGGCCGTGAGCGATCTGTTTTCGCCCGTGAGCGGCAAGGTAACGGCCGTAAACGAAGAACTGAAAAACGCGCCCGACAAGATCAACGAGAATCCCCATGGCACGTGGATCATCAAAGTAGAGTTGTCGAATCCCGGCGAAGTGGATGGGTTGCTGGACGCAGCGGCGTATCAGGCATTTATTGCGGAAGAAACAAACGGCTAGCTGCCGGCAAATCGCCTCCAGCTTTTATAACCAATCGCAACCGCATCAAATTTGAGATCAGTTCGCGAGCCCAGTTGGCTCGCTGAGTGTGCATTTAGCTAGGAGCTAGAAGCTATCCATGCGCTACCTTCCCAAATCGCCCGCCGAGCGCGAGCAGATGCTCAGCGAGATCGGCGCGGTTTCGATTGACGATCTGTTTGCGATCATTCCGGCCGAATACCGGCTGGGGCGCGACCTGAATGTGCCACGGCAGCAGGCCGAGAGCGAGATCGTGAACTACTTTCGTGCGGCCGCCGAGAAGAACGCGACCGGCTACGCCAGCTTTCTGGGCGCGGGCGCGTACCGGCATTACCGGCCGGTGATCATCGACTCGCTTGTGCAGCGCGGCGAATTCCTCACCAGCTACACGCCCTACCAGGCCGAAATCACGCAGGGCACGCTGCAGGCCATCTTCGAATTCCAGACAATGATCGCCGAGCTGACCGGCATGGACGTGGCCAACGCCAGCATGTACGACGGTTCAACCGGTGCGGCCGAGGCTGTGATGATGGCCGTGCGCGTAACCGGACGGGATGGGGCCGTGGTTGCAAAGACGGTCCATCCTGAGTACCGCGAAGTGCTGGCAACCTACGCCAAACATCAGGAAATATCCAAAACCCTGGCTGGCTACGACGCGAAGACCGGCCGCGTCGATCTCGACG
>JASIJW010000386.1:0-7746 GCA_030050035.1 Acidobacteriaceae bacterium
CCAACCGACACTAACCGGCCAATCTACTACGAGTACAACTTTGGCATCGATTATTCGGCGCCTTTCCATTCCATGATGGAGGTGGCTTATGTGGGCAGCCACGACATCAACCTGGGTTCGTATAACACCAGCAACGGGTACAACAGCGCGTCGAATCTGAACATCATCTGCGGCATCGAGTCGGGCTGCCCGAAAAACCAGAACCCCAATAATGAGCAAAACAATCTGTTCACGGTAGCTCTGGGCTCGCTGCCTGCCAGCATGACGATTATTCAAAACCCTTCGGGAGGCATCAGCAGCCTGAATACGCCGGAGGTTGATTTCTTCCGGCCATACCCGTTCTACGAAAATGTCTACCAACTGAAGCACAACTTCTACGCAAACTACAACAGCGTGCAGGCGCTGTGGAACAAGCAGGCGGGGATGCTGACGTTTGGGGCGAACTACACTTTCGCCAAGAACCTGGCGACGGCGTCGTCGTACAACAACAACATCGTTGATCCGGTGAACCTGCGCAATGACTACAACCCGGTGTCGTACGACCGCACGCAGACCTTCAATATTCACTACTTCCTGAACCTGGGGCAACGGTACAAGGGCGGCAACCGGGTGTTCTCTGAAGCGGCGAACGGGTGGATGGTCTCGGGTGTTTCGCAGGTGATGAGCGGTTTCCCGCTGGCTTCGGAGAATGGCGAGAACTTCAGCTTTGGGTACGGGGCGATTCTGCCGGTGCAGACGGCATACCAGAATCAATCGAGCCCGCAGAGCGACCCGCAATGCAGCTCGCAATACGGCATTCCGGCGAATTCGCAGGGACAGTATTTCTGCGTGACGCAGATGAATCCGACGGTGTGGCTGGGCACGCCCGACGTGCAGCTGATGCCGACGGTGGTGGGCAATGTGACGGGCGGGCCGAAGGCGCACCAGTTCGTGAACCCGCTGGGTTTTGGATTGCCGCTGCCGGAGAGCAACGGAACCCTTCGGCTTCCCTATCTGCACGGGCCGGCCTATCTCGATCACGATGTGACGCTGATGAAGAACTTTTCAACGGGCGAAGGCAAGACGCTGCAACTGCGCGTAGCGGCCTTCAATGTTTTCAATCACCCGCTGGTGTCCTTCAACAACGAGAACACCAATAATCTGACGCTTGCCTTCCAGAATGCGACGGCCGGAAAGGCGCTAACCCAGAATGTGCTCACGTACCAGAACTTCGGCGTGGCGGATATCAAGGTGGGCAACCGGCTGATGGAGATGGAAGCGAAGTTTACGTTCTAGCGATGGTTCGGCTGGCTATACGCCGCCTGACAAAGCGAGAATCGAGCGCCCGCTGATGAGAAAGAATGGACGGCCGGCCGGCGCATTGCTCGAGAAAATGCCGTTCGGATTGCGATTGCTTGGGAGGGGATGTATGGCCATCGAGTCTGCTGACGTGTTTCGCAGCGTTGCACGGGCGGCCCGCCTGGTTCTGATTGCCGCACTGATGCCGGCCGGCATGGCTGTGGGACAACTGCCGATCCATGCACCGGCGCCGGTGACAGTGGGCTCGGTAGTTCCCTTCAATCATGGGTCGACGAAATTGTGGGGCCAGATCTACTCGATGAAAATGGCGCCCAACGGCAATATTCTGTTCCTTGATTCGGCAGACAGCGCAATTTACCAGCTTGCCCCGGGCGCGTCGGAGCCCACATTAGTGGTGGGAGCGGAGCCGTCGAACACCCCGTCAGACTGTTCGCTACTGGAAGCCTCGGGAACGTACTGGAATGCAGCGATCGCATTCGATTCCCAGAACAACCTGTACGTGACAGACCGTTATGGCAGCGCGGTACAGTTCTGCCGGGTTCCGTACAACGCTACCACGGGCACCTGGACATTTACGGGAGGGACGGATATCTGGGCTGGCCCTACGGTAACGAGCAACGGCACGTCGACCCCGGTGATGCCGCAGGACCTTGTCGTGGGCGATGACGGAACATTTTATGTAAGCTGGTCGACCCAGGGCGAGATCGACAAGTTCACTGTGAATTCGTCGGGAACTGTTTCTTCCGTGACGCGCCTGATCACCGGTCTCGAGCAGTATGCAGCGAGTCTCGCGGTGGATCACGCCGGCAACCTGTTCTTTATCGAGAATATTTACGGATCGACGCTGGGCACCAGGGTTCCGGGCATCTACGAAATTCCGGCTGGCACATCGGGACTTAATGGCAACGGCACCGGAACAATAGAGACATCGCTCACCCGGATCGACTCGGCGGGCGCGGGCTTTGACGGGATTTCCGGATTGGCTTTCGACGCGCAGGGAAATCTCTATTTCTCGAGCATCAACAACACCAGCTATAGCGGCAATGTCGCGGGCGTGTTCATGATTCCGAACGAGGGCTCGCCAACCTCGCCGAGCCTGAACTGGAACGATACGGTGATGGTTTCGCCGGTTTACGCAGGGCATCCTGTGCTGGTGGATCCGCGCGGGTATATCTGGATTGCGACCGGCGGCAGCGGCAACTGGGCGCCAACAGGAACGATCGCGCCAAACTGCGACTCCACCAGCCAGGCGACTACCGATGCCACGTGTCTTTATTCGTCCATTGTGCTTTGGAAACCGGGCTCAGCAAACGTAGGCGCGACAGCTGTGGGAGCGGGCAGCGCAAGCGCGATTTCGGCATTCTCGGCGTCGGCTTCGACTGGATTGCTCACTCTGACGGCGAATAATTCGTTTACCGAGGACGAGCTGGTGACCATCTCGGCCCCTTCGGGCGATCCGCTCGCTGCGCTGAGCGGAATGAGCTTTTATGTATCGGGAACCGGGCTGAGCAGCAGCTCGTTTGAGATTTCGACCACCCTGGTGACGGGAAGCGGCTCGACGGCGGCGACGGTGGCGCCGGCCGGCATCGCTACGCTGTATTACTCATTCAGCCAGGCCACCACGCCGCAGAGTATTGCGTTCGGGCAGGTGGGATCGAGCAACTTTAAAGCGGTAGCCAACCCGACTCCCGATCCTTCGGTGACGCCGGCGGTGCCGCCATGCACGGCCGGCACTGCATATCCGGCGTTCAGTTCAACGGAGACGAGCATTCCGCTGTACAGTTGGTGCTCGCTATTCGTCCAGATGACGCCCACGGCAGCGGGGCAGACGGCCGGTGAAGCGCAGATGCTGGATGCAAGCAATAACGTGATCTCCGGCAGTAATGGTTACGTGACTGGCGTGGGGCAAGCCGCTGCGATCTCCAACCTGGCCACGCCGGCAGAGCAGTCGATCGCACAAGGGCTCAGCGCGCCCGAGCAGGTTGCGGCCGATGCGCTGGGCAACACCTATGTGGCGGACTCGGGACTGAGCCAGGTTGTAATGTTCCCGGCGGGATCGACTTCGTCTACGTCAGGCACGGCGGTCGCGAAGAATCTCTCCGGGCTGACTGGCGTAGCTATCGATGGCGCGGGCAACGTGTACGTCGGCGCCAACGGAGGCGTGAGCGAAATCCCGAACGTCAACGGTAAATTTGCGTCTACGGTAACGCCGATTGCGAGTGGGTTTGGGAGCCAGCTTAATCTCGCCACCGATTCGCAGGGCGACGTGTTTGTCGCCGACAAAACGAACAAGCAGGTGGTGGAGATCCCCAATCCGCAGTCGGCGCTGTTGCTAGTGAACGAGCCGGCGATCAAGCTGGGCACCAGCGCAGGGTTCAGCGGCCCTACGGCAATTGCCACTGACAGCTCCGGCAACGTATGGGTGGCCGACGGAGACAACCTGTGGGAGATCACGATGCCCTTTGGCGGAGCGACAGAAGTGCTCACAGGTCTGCAAGGGCCGGTAACGGGTTTGGCTGTCGATCCTTCAGGTTCAGTGTTCATCACCGATGCGGCGGGATTAGTGTGGATCCCATACCAGGCGTCATCGGGCGAGCCGAACATCAATGGGCTGATTCACGTGGCTGCAGGATTCGGCACGAGCGGCAGCGTGCTTCCCATAGGCGTCGCTGTCGACGGGCTGCAGAATGTCTATGCCATCTACGGCAGCGGCTCAACCGCGGGAATGGCGCAGGTTGGCATCGGCGGGTCGATTGATTTCAACAATTATGGAGAGATCAATCCAAATGTGCCCTTCGAGACCGACGCGCAACTGTTCAATCTGGGTAACACGCCGCTAACGCTGGCCGCGTTCTCAAGTGACGCGATCTCCGGCGCGGGATCTGCGAATTATTCAGTGGGCGCGGCCACGCTGAATGCTCCGGCGTGCGTTCCAGGCACGGGAACGGCGCCAGGCGGATCGTGCTACCTGGGTCTGACCATCCAGGCTTCGGTCGCGGGGCAGGAAAACGCCTCGGTAGCTGTGATGAGCAATGCGGTGAATGCTGCGACCGGGCTGAACATTGCCGTGGCTACCAATGTCATCCAGGATCTGCGGCCGGCGAGTTCGGTGCAACCCTTGTTGATTACGCCGACGCCGTCGAGTGGCGCGGTCTATCCGGGAGTAGTGACGGTGACAGTGACCGTGACTTCGAGTGCTGGAACACCGGGTGGGTCGGTGAACCTGACGGGCAGTTCGGCCAATGGAACGCTCGCCGAGCAGACGCAGTCGCTGAACGGTAGTGGCGTGGCGACGTTCACCTTATCGGGCTTGCTGGGCGGCGCGTACACCGTCAACGCGACGTATACGGGCGAAGGAACGGCAGGAGCGACGCAGAACACCTGCGCTTCGTCGTCGCCGGCCTGCTTTGCTGGCAGCGCGGCGAAGGCGACGTTTGTGGTCGCGCCAGCCAAGCCCACGTTCACGGTGGCCGCTCCCGCAGGAAGCACGGGGAACCTGACCGTTTACAACGGCAGTACGTTCCTGAGCGAGTCGCAGACCGACTCGATTACTGCGACAGTGAATTCATCTTTCGGCACGCCGACCGGAACCGTGACTTTCTGCCTGACTTATACGAATGGTACCTGCACGCCGGCCGATGCGACGCAGGGCGTCAACGGCGCAATCGCGCTGAACGGTCAAGGGCAGGCGACGTTCTCCACAAACAATCTGCCGGTCGGCACGTATAACCTGATAGCTCTTTATAGCGGCGATGTGAACTATGCCCAGCAGTCGCTGGCGCTGCCGGCCTTCCAAGTGATCGTGCCGAGCATCGAGATCACCTCCAGTCCGACAACCGCAACAATCACGCCGGGAACGCCCGCACAGACGACGCTGACGCTGATGCCTCTGGTTGGTTTCAGTTCCGAGGGAGTCTTCGTGGAGTGCGTGGCGGCTACATTGCCGCCGTACTCGGAGTGCACATTTAACAACCCGGAGGTTAGCGTTAGCGGCGGCCCGTCAACGATCGTGGTGACGATCAGCACGAATGTGCCGGTGAACGGAGGCACGACGGCTTCGGTTGCGCGGCAGGCGCCGTGGTCTCTGGCCGGGCTGTTCGGGCTGGGGCTGCTGGGGCTCATCGCCCGGCGCAAACGGATCAATGCGTATTTGGCGATGCTGTGCCTGGCCTGCATGTTCTCGGGTCTGTTCCTGGGCATCACGGCATGCACAAACGCGGGCTACTCCACGCCGCCGCCAGCGCCCAAGGTAACTACGCCCACGGGCACTTACAACGTTCAGATCATCACTTACGACCCGGCGAACTCGCAGCAGAATTCCCTGCAATCACCGGCGTTCGTGCTGCCTACGACCGTGCAGTAGACGAAGAGATGTGCTCTCCGCGCGGGATGAGGCGATGCGCGGTCAGCAAGACAGATTGCAAGCCTCTCCTGCCGGGAAGCAGTAACCACCAGCAGGAATTGAGAAGAGCGCTTTGGGAGGAATTGCTATGGCCACGTCGTTCACATCACCGCGCCGGGGTGCGGGGTTTGCAATCGCGCTGCTGCTGATGATTTTGGGCCTGCCGCGGATGGCGCTGGCGCAGAGTTCGACGCCGCTGGTGACAGCGCAATCGCCCGTTGGCCTCAATCACCCCAAGGGCTGGGGCGCCATCCAGCAGACGGCACTCGATTCGAACGGCGACTGGCTGGTAGTAGACGCTGGCGGAATGGCTGCTTATGAATTTCCCGAAGGAGGCGCTTCGGTTGTTACGCTGGTTGCTCCGGGTGGCCTTAATAATGGTTACGGTGGAGGAAATCCGGGGATACTAGTCGACCCGAGCAATAACCTTTATCTTGAGGGTAACTTTAACAACTGTCTTCTCATGTTTCCTTACGGCTCGGCTGCGACTCCCTGGCCTAATCTTTCGTCCACGGTTACGGCGAACACGCCGTCAACCGGCTACTGCTATGTGAATAATGGCGTTAAAGGGGAAGAGACGGGAGAGTTTCCTGACTTCGCGGAAGGCTCTAGTTATCTCAACTTCACACCTTATTTTTTCCAGCCTTGGGCATTGACGATTTATACCGGCCCCACGGCACCTACTTCAAGCCCTTATGTTTGCCCGTTCGAGAGCTATAACAGCTCCAACGGTGCTTGTTCCGGTAGTTATATTAGCGTTCCTCTTACCTATAACATCCTGTTTTCTGACCAGGCTAGTAATGGTCCTATCTTCAGCCTTCCCGTGACGACTAGCAACACGATTAACTCATACGCCGTAAATGGCGAACCGATAGCCGTTCCAGAGGCGATGACCGAGATCGTCACCGAGTTGACGGCGCGCGCCATCTCGCTTGCCACGGACCCGGAGGGCAACATCTACTTCGTAGAAGATCCCAGCTATCCGTCTCCGGGAGGCTTGCCCGGCGTTTATGAAATTCCCGAGGCGAGCGTGGCTGCTGCCTATGCTGCCGGCGCGAACAAGGCCCCGATTGCTTCGGACTGCCCCGTTTACGGGAACGGATCAACAGAACGCGCGACTGGCTCTAGTTGCCTCACGCGGGTCGATCCCAATTTGCCCAACGTGACGGGAGTTATCACCGATCCGAGCGGGAACCTGTACATCAGCGACGGCACCGACGGTGTGTTTATGGTGCCCAATTCATCGGGCACCCCGCAGACCGGCTCCGCTTACCAGGTGAGCGCGGTTCCGGCGCAGGGCGAGGTAGCGCTCGACTTGGCGCGGAACATCCTATATGTGCCCACGACGCAGACGCAGAACAACGGTCAGGCGGACGTAGCGAAGGTTGACCTCAGCTACGCAGAGCTAGGCTCCTCGACGGTGTCGACGGCGACAGCTAATTCCGTTCCGGTGAGCTACACCTTCAATGGCAGCGCGACGCCGGCGAGCTTCGTGATCGTCGAGGATGGCAGCACGAATCCAGATTTTTCGTTGACCGGCGGCACCTGCACCACGGGAACTGCCTACACTGCAGGCAGCACGTGTACGGAATCGATTTCCATGACGCCGCACTCGGTGGGCAGCATCTCAGCAAAGCTGCTGATGCTCGACAACAACAGCAATGTTTTGGCATCCATTGTGCTGCACGGCACGGGCACTGGCGCGCTGATGCAAGCGAGCCCGGCGCTGGAGTTGAACATTGGCGCAAGCGGCAGCCTGAGCACGCCCAGCCAGGTTGCGCTGGATCGACAGGGTAATGTTTACGTTGCCGATGCCGGCAAGGGCGCGGTGCTGATGTATGCGGCCGGCTCGTCGGCAGCTGCAAAGAGTATCGGCAGTGGGCTGACGGCGCCCACTGGGGTTGCTGTGGATGGCGCGGGCGATGTGTTCATTGCCGACAGCGGCAACGTATATGAAGTTCCGTTTGGTCCGTCGGGGCTGAACGCGAGTGGGCAGGTGGAGTTGACGACCGGACTGGGCAGCAACAACTTGCGGCTGGCAGCCG
>JASIJW010000387.1:0-2956 GCA_030050035.1 Acidobacteriaceae bacterium
TCAGCCAACCTTACAGCGTGTCCGTGCTTCCAAGTACCGTAGAAACTGAAACGAGTAAATCGCAAACGATGGCGCCGGCTTATCCTCCCAGCCAGGGCGCCATGTAACGAGCAGCCCTCCCCAATCTCCCCGCGACGAGATACGACGAGACGAGATCCGTCGAATCGCGGCGAACTACTCAATCCTCGCGAGATATACGGCAAACCACTTCTGCGGATCGGTCCACCGCTCGACGGCGGCAAATCCGGCCGTCGCCAGCAGCGCTTCCGCCTGCCCGGACGCGTACTTATAGCTGTTCTCGGTGTGGATCGTCTCGCCGGCATCGAAGTCCAGCGTCATTCCAAGCGCGGCCAGCTGCACCCGCTGCGCAGCCAGACTTTCGAGATGCATTTCGATCCTTGACTGGCTCGCGTTCCACACCGCCCGGTGCGCAAACGCCTCGGGCTCAAAATCCCCGCCCAACTCGCGGTTGAGCCGCACGAGAACGTTGCGGTTGAAGGCCGCCGTCACCCCGGCCGCATCGTCATAAGCGCCAACCAGAATCGACTCATCTTTCACCAGGTCCACGCCCAGCAGCAGCGCATCGCCGGGTATGAGCCCCGCGCGCACGCGATCGAGGAGCAGCGCGGCTTCATCGGGCTCGAAATTGCCGATGCTCGAGCCGATGTAGAGCACCAACCGCCGCTCGCGAAGATGACCGTTTAGAGAACCGTTGCCATGACCGTTGGCGGGGCCGTTCAGGTTGAGACTTGATCCATGCGTGTAATCCATCACGCGCGGCAGCACGCGCACGCCGGCAATCTCCCGCTCGATCCGTTTGCGCGCGCCCTCAAGCGCACTAGCCGAAACATCGATCGGTTCGTAAGCCACCGAGCCCTGCCGCTCGACCGCGGCATGGAGCAGCAGCCGCGTCTTCTCGGCGGACCCGGCGCCCAGCTCGGCTATGCGCAGACGCATGCCGCCGCCGGCGGCGGCAATCATCTCTTCGGCATGCCGCGCCAGGATGCCGCGCTCAGTGCGCGTCAGGTAATATTCGTCCAGTTCCGTGATGGCGTCGAAGAGGCGCGAGCCGGCCTCATCATAAAAGAGCCACGCCGGCAAACGCCGGGGTGGCGCGTTGAGGCCTTCAAGCGCGGCGGACGCCACGCCAGGGTTCACCGCGAGCTCTAAAGTAGGAAAAACAAATCCTCGCATTGTCTTCGGTTGGATGCAGTAGCCCGCGATGTGAAGGCTTTTTTTCTGTGCAGACTTGCTAACTTGCTGACTGGTCTTCTACCGCGCCAGCCGGATGCCCGAGAACTGCCAGCGCGTCTCCGGTGCAAAGAAGTTACGGTAGCTGGTGCGGATGTGCGCCGCCGGCGTGACGCATGAGCCCCCACGCAGCACCATCTGCCCGCTCATGAACTTGCCGTTGTACTCGCCGAGCGTGCCTTCAAGCGGCCGGAAGCCGGGATAGCCAAGATAGGCGCTCGCCGTCCACTCCCAACAATCCCCAAACTGCTGCGCAGGGCCTTGGTTTTGGACGGGAATTGCCGCCGCGGGACAAGGCGCCAGCCGTCCCGAGTCCAGCAGGTTTCCCTGCAACGGCTCGTTCCCGGCCGCCGCTTCCCATTCGGCCTCGGTCGGCAGCCGGCAGCCGGCCCAGCGCGCGTAGGCATCGGCCTCAAAGAAGCTCACCTGGCTTACCGGCGCATCGGCCATCTCTGCCAGAGTTTTCGTCCCGCGCAGCGTAAAGATGCGGAAGTCGTCGTTCTCCTCCCGGTCCTGCCCGCCCTGTTTCGTCCAGTAGAGCGGTGCGCGCCAGCCGTTGGCTCCCACCGCGTCCCACCCCGCAGAAGGCCACAGCTCCGGCCGCCGGTAGCCGCCATCCGCAATAAATTCAGCGAATTCGCCGCAGGTCACCAGCCGGTTGGCCAGCGCATACGGCTCCAGCCAAACCCTATGCCGCGGCAGCTCGTTGTCATAGCAGAAGCCGTTGCCCGTGTGCCCAATTTCCCGCAAACCGCCCTCAAGCTCCACGAAATTAAGGGGTTGGCTCTCTCGTTCCCTCGTTCCCTTGGTCCCTGCCGGGGTCCCCGGCGAGCGGTCTTTGCTCGCAGGGGTGGCTTGGTCCCTGCCTTCAAGTTCCCTGTAGGCCGGTTTCAAGGGGTTCGTGTAGAAGGCATTCAAGATGTCGGTCAGCAGCAGCTCCTGGTGCTGTTCCTCGTGGTTTGCGCCCAGTTCCGCGCGGCGCACCACCTCAGGGTTCGGATCGGTCTCAAGCAAACGTTCCATCCCAGCATCCACATGCTCGCGGTAGCGCAGGATCTCCTCAAGCCCGGGACGCGAAAACGAAGCCCGCAGCCGCTTCTCCGGGAATTCGGAAAAGCTCTGGTAGTAGCTGTTGAAGAGCCAGGGAAAATCCGGGCGAAAGAGCCGGTAGCCGGGTAAAAACTCGCGCAGGATGAAGGACTCGAAAAACCATGCGGTATGCGCCAGGTGCCACTTGGCAGGCGAGGCCTCAGGGCACGACTGCACCATCATGTCTTCCGGCGTGAGCGGTTCGCAAAGGGCCAACGTGCGCCGACGCACCTGCCTGAACCGTTCGGCAACCCCTGCGGCAATATCGGATTGCACGCGTTCCGCAACCATCCGTTCCATGGTCAACCTCCCGCTTGGGGTTACCTCGCCTGGCCCGCCACGGGGTCCACTTTGAGCGATAGTGTACCTCGAACCGACAAATTTCACGCTCGCCTGATAAATTTGGCATGTTTTTTTTCACGCCAAATCTGCCGGTTTGGTGTTCTAATTTTTTGTACGGTTTCTTCAGCCGTTCGCCCCTTGTATTCCTTCGCCCTTCGACTGCTGCGGAGGGAGGCTCATGGTGAGGCCCGATTCATCTCGCAGGCTCCTGATTCTGTTTCTCGCTGTGTGCGCGACCCCTTTTTGTGCGCTTTTGACCGCACAGGCTCCGGAC
>JASIJW010000388.1:0-5184 GCA_030050035.1 Acidobacteriaceae bacterium
CCCGGCAACAATTTCCACGGTAAGCGTGGCCAGCAGCACATACGCCGAGGCGAGGCGGCGCGTACGCCACCGTTCGAAGAGCGATTTCATAACTTGATCAACCTCGCAAAGGAGTCAGCTCGGTGGCTGGGAATCTAGGCAGCAACCTTCAGTATAGCGAAGGCCACGTTATCGATGCCGGTAATCCCGTCTAGCTCTAGGATTTCCGCGCCTCCCGTTGATCCTCACCCCGGCGCAGAACCCTTTGGGAATTAGATGCGATTGAACTGAAAGCGTCATACAAGCGGGCGACATTGTTTATGGGCAAATTTTCATTGGAGATGCACGCCGGCGAGGTACACCTGGCGGCCGGCGACGAAGGTTTCAAGCGTGCGGGCGTGCAGAAGGTCGCGCGGGGCGGCGGTATACAAGTTGCGGTCGACCAGGATGAAGTCGGCGTCGTAGCCGGGCATCAGCTTACCCTTGGTCTTTTCGGCAAACTCGGCGTATGCGGAGCCTTGGGTGTAAGCGTAGAGCGCCTGGCCGCGCGTGATCTTTTGCTCGGGGAAGTAAGACCTGGTGCCGGACTCGTTCATGCGGGTGACGGCCGCGTAGAGGCCGCGGTAGGGCGAGATCGGCTCGACGGGATAATCGGTGCCGAAGGCCAGGGGCACGTTGGCATCGAGAAAAGCCTTCCATGCGTAAGAGTACGCGGCGCGCTTTGGACCGAGACGCGCTTCGGCCCAGCTCATGTCTGTGAGCAGATGGCAGGGCTGCATGGAGGCGATGACGCCGAGGGCGCGGAAGCGGGGAATGTCGGCGGGATCGACTACCTGCGCATGCTCGATGCGGTTGCGGGGACCGGTGCGCGTCTGCGAGTTCATTTGAGGAGGTGTGCCTGAAGGCTCCGATTTCTGGTTGCAGGGAACCTTGAACTTCTCGTCCCATATTTCATACGGCTGATCAGGATGCCAGCACGCCGCCGGCCCAAGCAGATCGTAAAGCTGCCCGAGATTGGCCACATGATAATTGCCGAGCTCTGCCTGCTCGATGGCGTCGAGGGCCATCTCTATTGCCTTGTCGCCGATGGCGTGAAAGCCGAGCTGAAAGCCGGCGCGGGCGCGCTCGACGGCCATTTGGTTGAGCTCCGGCTGCGTGTATTGCGGAAGGCCGGTGTTGCCGGGGTCGTCGGTATAGGGCGCCTTCATGGCTGCGGTGCGCGAGCCGAGCGAGCCATCCATGAAGCCTTTGAGCATGGTGGTGTGCAGCATCGGGTCCGTTGCGGGGTGATGCGCGCGTTGCAGCTCTTCGAGCGGCAGCAGCTCGCGGAATGGAATCCACTCGGCGATGCGCAGGTTGAGCTTGCCTTCCTGTTCGAGTTCTTCGTAGGTGAGGAAATCCTTCCAGTCGCTGAAGTCCTGCGCGCTGGTTACGCCGTTCGAGAGAGCGTCGGCGATCACCAGCTCGATGCCGCGCCGGCGCTCGGCGGGAGTGGGCGGAGGAATAACTTTCTCGACGAGTTGCTGCGCAGACTCGCGGATGATGCCGGTGGGTTGACCGCTTGCATCGAGATCGATGGCTCCGCCTTCGGGCAGCTTTGTGCTGGCAGTGATGCCGGCCGCACGAAGGGCAGCGGTATTGGCGATGGCGATGTGGCCGTCGACGCGCGAGAGAAACGCAGGATGGCCGGCGGTAACCGAATCCAACTGCTGGCGCGTGGGCAGAGATTTCGCGGCCCAGAGCGTCTGGTCCCAGCGGCCGCCGGTGATCCAGTGGCCAGGCGGAAGCACGCGGGCAAATTCTGCAACGCGGGCGAGCATCTGGCTGAGCGACTGGACGCCGGCGAGATCGAGATTCAGCTTTGTCTGCGCGGCCATGCCGAGGTGCGTATGCGCGTCATCGAAGCCGGGAAAGATAAAGACACCGGTGCGCGCGGTGTCGAGATTGCGGATCATGGTTTTTGGTCCGGCGAGTTTTCGGATCTGTGCATCGCTGCCAACGGCGAGGATTTTGCCGTCACGAATCGCCATGGCGTCGACCGTCTGCGGCTTGTCCTGCGCCATCCCGGCGCCGGTGTAGATGACGGCGTTAAGGAAGATGGTGTCGGGAGGCACAACGGTGCGTTGCGCGAAGGAGCAGCAACCAGTAAACAAAGCCGAAGCGAAGAAGACATGGGCCGCTCGCATGCGCATTTATTTCCTGGCTCCGTGTTTTTCTAGGAAGGTCTTCAGCGCAACTGCATTGTTGTGCTCTGCGTCGTGGGAGCTGAACAGGAGCGTGACCCTGCCATGGTGCATCGCTTTGCGGATCGGCTCCAGAGCCTCAGAGTGCTTCTCCAGCTCCGCGAAGTATTTGCGTTGGAATTCTGTCCATTTGGCCGGATCGTGACTGAACCATTTGCGCAGTTCGGTGCTGGGGGCGGCGTCCTTGATCCATGCGTCGTAATGCAGATTTTCTTTCTTTATGCCACGCGGCCAGAGCCGCTCCACCAGAAAGCGGACGCCATCGCCGGGATCTGCGGGATTGTAAGCACGTTTGAGCTGAATCATAAGCGCTACCTCGCCGGACGAAACGTGTACACGGAGAGTAGAGGGAGAGCCTTCACATCCAAGACAATAACGCGACGGCGGCGAATTTCAAACATTCCAGTTGAGCGAGCGCGCACTGCGTGATCCGCTACATCTCCGCGGCCCATTCGAGAGTAGCGAGGGTGAGCAGCAGCACGCGGCGCAAGCCGAGTTCGCGGTCGCGCGCTGAGTACCACTCGGCCAGCGTGTGAGCTGCGCCGCCTTCGCCGCCGGCGCCGATGGCGACGGCAGGGATGCCGAGCGAGAGCGGGATATTGGCGTCGGTCGAGCCGAGGCGGATGTCAGTGCGCAGGCCGAGGTGGCGATCGACAGCGCGCAGCGAGGCGAGCAGCGGCGAGTCTTCGGGCAGGTTCGCGGCTGGGCGGTCGCCGATTTTGGCGATTGTGAACGACAGTGGGCCGCGGCTGTTGCTTTCGCCGCTGGCGGCGTGCGCGTTGGCGCGGGCAACGGCGTCTTCTACGGCGCGGTGCAGAGCGACTTCGAGGCGAACGAGCTGCGATGGATTGGTGGAGCGGAAGTCGATGGTGGCCTGTGCGCTTTCTGGGATGGAATTGACACTGGTGCCGCCGCGGATGGTGCCAAGGTTGAGCGTGGTGCGCGGTTCGACGGGCAGTTCGGTCTCAGCCAGTTCGGCGAGCGCCACGGCAAGCGCGGCGATGGGGTTGGGCGTGCCGGCGTCAGTAAAGCTGTGGCCGCCGGGGCCGTTGATGGTTGCCTGAAAGCGGCTGCTGCCGAGAGCCTGCGTGACGGCGGCGTCGGCGCCGGCGCCGTCGAGCACGATGTGGGCGGCGATGCGGCCACGTAACGGGCTCTCGCGGTAGAGATGGCGGATGCCGCGCAGGTCGCCTTCGCCTTCTTCGCCAACGTTGCCGACGAAGACGAGTGGCGCGGGCAACTGAATCTGAGACGCGATGAGTGCATGCGCGATGGCGAGCATGCCAGCCACGCCGGCTGCATTGTCGGATGCGCCGGGCACGGTGAGGCGATCGCCGTCGACGACGGGGTCAAGCGGCGTGTCGGCGGGAAAAACCGTATCGAGATGAGCGGAGAGCACGACGACGGGGCCGGTGCTTTCAGGCGGCAGGTGCTCGGCGGGCAGGATGCCGATCGCGTTGCCGGCGGCGTCGATTTCGACCTGGCACAGGCCGCTCTCGCGGAAGCGCACGGCGAGCCACTCGGCGCGCGCCTGTTCGCCGTAGGGCGGTGCGGGGATTGCGACCAGCGCGGATTGCCAGTCCATGATGGTTTTTGGATTGCCGTGCAGCCAGGAGAAGGCTGCGTGCACCGGCCTTTTGGAGGCGAGCGCCGTTACCTGCGAGAAGGCCGAGTTGCGCGAGAGAAGAGGCATGCGAACTGATTAGGGTAGCAGGCTAGCAATGATTCGGATGCAGGCGTTCAATCTTCGATGGCTGAATCGTCGTCTGGGTCGTACTCAACCGAGTGCAGGAACAGGCCGCGGGCCGGAGCAGTGGGACCGGCCGCCGAACGCGAGCGCGCGGCGAGGATTTCTGCGATTTCGTTGATTTGGATTTGGCCGCGGGCGGCGTCGAGCATCGTGCCCACCAGGTTTCGCACCATATGATGCAGAAAGCCATTGCCCCGCACGCGGTAGACAAAGAGTTCGCCGGCGTCTGAGGGGCGGATTTCCCACCCGGAGGAGAAAATGGTGCGGATGGTGCTGCGCTCGAGCGCGGCAACGCGAAGTTCATTTTCGCTCGTGCAGGCTGGATGGTGCGCTGCACCTAGCTCGCGCGTCATTGCGTCAGGGTCGGTTGCCGCGAAGCTCGAGAAATCGTGCTCGCCGGTAAAGAGTGCGGCGGCTTGCTGTAATGCATCGAAGTCGAGCGGCCAGCGGCACTCGTAGACGTAGCGCGCCAGGAACGGCGGGCAGATGGAGCCGCGAAAGATGCGGTACTCGTAGGTTTTGGCGCGGGCCGAGTGCCTGGCGTGAAATGTGCTTCGCACCGTTTTGGCTTCGAGGACGCGAATGGACGGGGGAAGGGCGCGGTTGAGGGCACGCTGGAGGTTCTCAGGCGGGATGGGCGCGGCCAATGCGAAGCTGGCCACCTGCGCGAGGGCGTGAACGCCCGCGTCCGTGCGGCCGGAGCCCTGGGGCAGCGGCGTTTCGCCGGTGATGCGGCCGAGGGCGGCCTGCAGTTCACTCTGGATGGTCGGTTCGCCGGGCTGCACCTGCCAGCCACGGAAGTCGGTTCCGTCATAGGCGAGAATGAGCTTCCAGGTGCGAGGCGCGGGCGTGGATGCGTCGGACATTGGATCTGAGAAATAGAAATCCCTGTTTAGAGCCTAAGCTACTCAGCGGACAGCTGGGTCGGTTTTGGGCGGAGGAAGAAGCAGGTCCACTGTGTTATCATGGATTTACGCTCAGTTGTTTGGTTGTGAGCCGTTCTCGCCTTCATCCGCCAGACCGTCTTCCACGTAAATTCCCAGCCCCTCAGCGTAATGGTCCATTGAAGTTGAGGCCTCGCCTTTTAAATGCGACTGGCCGGACCAGACTGCAACGCAATGGCGTGCCGCAGTCGAAGACGCGATAGGTGTGGCAAATCTCGAATCATTTGGAGCAAGCGCTCCCGGGTTTTCCGCATATCAAATTTGACGT
>JASIJW010000389.1:0-3700 GCA_030050035.1 Acidobacteriaceae bacterium
CTTCAGTATAAATTTCGCGTTGCAAGATCAATTCGGACGCGCCTCCTTGCGTCAGATTCCTGCCGCGTTCTCAACAGAGATCCATCCACCTGTGGGAGATGTGGAGATGCCGTCCTCTGTGGAAGGCGCGGGACGTGCAAGCTCGCTATGGCGCAGTGGTTAGGCAGGCTTTGCACAATCCGACGATAGTTTTCACAGAGAATTCAGCGGCGCCTGTGGGAACCGTGGGAAACCAGGGTCTGATCGATGTGGTTTTAAGCTGTTTTTCAAATTATCCTGATTCGCACATCCGAGTTTTAGAAAATCCTCACCATTGCAAACCTCGCTATCCACGCGGTGTTCGACATGATTCCCACTTTTCCGCACCGCCTACGGGGGTTTCTAGGTTTGTATTTAGGTTTTTCCCACCAAAACCTTCCCCGTCGCGCAGCTCTGGGGGCGCCGCACAGTGGGCTCGTTCCGGCGGCCAGATTCCCTCCGCGACCGGCGTGCTTCCGCCAGCGAAAGCATGATCACCCGCAAAATGCCAGGGAATCCAGAGAATTCGCCCGGTTTTCCACGCGCACAACCACCGGCAAATCGCTAGAATCGAAACGGAAAGAACAGGTGAAAACGCAGCCATTTCCGGGTTATGGGCGCTGTGTTGTACAGTTGGGGCCATAGAGGATTGGCTTCCGGAGCAGAGGTGGGACGTATGCCGAGTGCGGATACTGCGGTGGAGAAACCGGCCGGGCGGTCAACAAAAGACGGGGCGGCTGGGGGGACGGTTGAGGGGACAGCCATGGAGATCAGCGTTAGCCGCCAGGACCTGGTGAAAGAACTGAACGCCACGCAGAGCGTCGTGGAACGTAAAACCACAATCCCGATTCTGTCGAACTTTCTGCTTGAGGCCGATGGCGACCGGCTGAACATCACGGCCACGGATCTCGACCAGGCGATCCGCACCAGCGCCGTGGTCAAGGTAAAGAAGCCGGGCGCATGCACCATCCCCGCCCACAAGCTGTACGACTACATCAAGCTCTTGCCCGACGGCGAAGTCTCGATCAAGCTGCTCGAAAACCACTGGGTGCAGATCCGCAGCGGCCGCTCGAACACCAAGATCGTCGGCATGGCGCGCGCCAATTACCCGCAGGTTCCGGAGTTTCCGGCGGTCGCCGCAACCAGCATCTCGCAGGTCGCGCTCAAGACGCTCATCGCCCGCACCATCTTTGCAATTTCGAATGAGGAGTCGCGCTATACCCTCAACGGCGCGTTGCTCATCCTCAAGGCCGAGTCGATCGCCATGGTGGCAACCGATGGCCACCGGTTGTCATTTGTCGAGAAAAGCGGCGAAGCGCACGAGGGCATCAGCGGCGAAAAGCGCGTGCTGATTCCGCGCAAGGCGCTCGAGGAGTTGCGGCTGCTGTTGGCCGCGGCTGGCGACGACGACAAAGTAGAGTTTGCCGACGACGAGCACACGCTGTTCTTCCGCGTGGGCCATCGCACGTTGAGCTCGCGCAAGCTCAGCGGCCAGTTTCCCAACTTTGAAGCCGTGATGCCGCGCGACAACAACAAGTCGGCAGTGGTGCGGTCGAGCGAGTTGTCAGCGGCCATCCAGCGCGTGGCGCAGTTTGCCGACGAGCGCTCGGGAGCTGTCCGGCTGCGCCTCGAATCGAACGAGCTGCGCATCAGCGCCAACTCCACCGAGAGCGGCGAATCCGAGGACACGATCGACACGCCGTACTCAGGCGATGCCATCGCCGTGGGCTTCAACTCGGCCTACATTCTCGACTTCCTGAAGGCGCTCGGCAATGAAGGAGAAGTGCGGCTGGAGTTCAAGGATTCACAATCGGCCGGCCAGATGCGCCCCGAGGACCCGGACGCCGAATACCGCTACCGCTACGTGCTGATGCCCATGCGGATCTAATTCCAACCAACCACAGTTTTTTATCGTCGAAACACGAAAAAATGGCCGGCTGCCAGTCAAAACGTGTCTCAGGCAATGCTCTGAATCAGCAGAGGATACCGAGACATACAAAAATTGAAATTTTCTCCTCTTTGGGGCCAATTCTTGGCCGATTTTGAAGACTTCTGGCCAATTCGCGCTGGAGCAACGTAAATCCCCGCCTCCCTTCCATATAGGTTTCGTGTTTACTCTTGTTTAAACAGGGCCGGGACATCTGAGACGGACTTCTCGCACACAATTCTGGCATAGCCGCTTGCGTTCTACTTGGATCTTAGGCTCATGGCAAAACGTAGCAGAATTCGAGTGGTCGATACGAGAAAACGTCTTAAATCCATCAAAGGCTGTGCGCGCCGTAACCGAGCGGTCCGTTTATCTTCGCCGCGATCGAATAACAGCTCGGGCTGGAACTGAAACCGAGCCGGTGACTACAGGGTTTCTGGCGAATATCTGTCAAAGGGAAGAATTGGCGACTAACCGGCCCCAACGCCGAATTATCCGGAAAACCCTGCCTGCAAAAGGATTTGATAGACTCCGACTAAGACGCAAACCCTTCGACAGTCGAACGTGCATGGAATCATTCTTTTGGAGTGACTGCTGCGAACGCTCTGGGGTTCGCCAACCTTCCTGAGGAGCCTTTGGATGGGTCCGACGACGAAGATTTCTCCTGGTTCAACGAAGCGCGCAGTTTCCGCCAACATCAATCGGGAAGAGACTCCTTTCGAGGCGCTGGCCAGCATCTGCTCAGTTCTGGTGGTGGGCCTGTTCATTCTGACCTTCTTAGCCCAGAACTACGTCATTCCATCAGGTTCGATGGAGAACACTCTACTTGTAGGCGATCACCTGGTCGTCGACCAGATCACGCTAATGCCGCCCGCTTCGTGGATGCCGCTAATAAGGTATCGCGAGCCGAGGCGCGGCGATATAGTGGTGTTCATCAAGCCCGTTTATCAGCCTGGTATTGATCCGATAAACGCCGATGGGACACCGCATTACATTCCGCTCGTGAAGAGACTGATCGGCGTGCCCGGTGATCACATTCATCTGCGCGACGGCGTTGTTTACGTGAACGGAGTGGCGCAGCCACAGCCAAAGGACGGCATTAAAGACGCTGGATCCCCCATCGATCAGGTCTTCCTCGATGAGTTTCCCGCCATTCCGCCAGCCCAGGCTCCGAGCGGGGCGGCAACGGAGAGCTGGGACGTGGAAGAACCAGAGCATGTTGTCAACGGCGACCTGGTGGTTCCGCCCGGCATGTATTTCATGATGGGCGACAACCGGCATAACAGCCTGGACTCGCGCTACTGGGGCTTCGTGCCGCGCGCCAACATACTTGGCCGTCCGCTGTTCAACTATTGGTCGTTCAGGACCCCAGACGGACAACTTGAACAAACAGGATTCGGTCACAAGCTCGCCTGGATCGGTCATGTTCTGGTGCATTTCTTCCCAGACACGCGCTGGAAACGCACTTTCCACATTGTTCATTGAACCGAAAATTGCGGGATTCCGATTCGATCTTGGTGTGTTTGGGTCGTATAACCGGCAAATCTTCAGTTATGAATCGGTAAACAGCAACCGGAAGCAGCACTCCAGCCAAAATCCAGCCTGCCAGGCACAAAATCGCGCGTATGCAGGTTGCGATCGGCCGGTTTGCCTGTCCAATCGGCATCAGTGTTCCAAGAGGTGCTCCCTGAAAGCGCCAAAGACAATCACGTTGCGATCTTCTCGAAGTCTACGCGCCTAACCCGAACGAGCCTA
>JASIJW010000390.1:0-5575 GCA_030050035.1 Acidobacteriaceae bacterium
AAGCTGAGTCACCTGCGCCGCCTGGACGTAACCCCGGGCATTACCGGCCTGTGGCAGGTGCAGGGCCGCCAGGACCCCTCGTTCGCCAGCTACGTCTCGCTCGACGTCACCTACATCGACAACTGGAGCGTCTGGCTCGACTTCCAGATCCTCCTCCGCACCATCGCCGTCGTCTTCGCCGGCACAGGTACGTAAGCGCTGCTTTGTTCAGTCCGAACCTCGCACCAAGGCCGCCCACAAAACGGGCGGCCTTTGTGTCTGGCGGCTGGTTTGCCGCTCAGCGAAGCGTTCAGTTAAGCAGATTGAAGGTGTTGGAATTGTCGTCGACGAAGTAGACGCCGTCCTCCATCGCGGCCGGGCGATAAACTGAAGATGTGAAGATCGCGGTTGCGCAGATTGACCCCACTGTTGGGGATTTCACCGGAAATTTCGAAAAAATCGTCACTCAAAGCCGCCGGGCCGCTGCCGCTGGTGCACGCCTCGCTGTCTTTTCCGAACTTGCCATCTGCGGCTACCCTCCGGCCGATTTCCTCGAAAAGCCAAGCTTTCTCGCTCGCGCGAAATCGAACATCTGCGAACTTGCCGCGGCAACGCGCGACCTGCCCACAGCTGTCCTTGTCGGCGTAGCGCTGCCGGCCCCGGAAAATTCAGGGAAACCCGCCGTCAACGCCGCTGTCCTCATCGATCGTGGCCGCGTTCTGCTCGAGCAGCACAAGCGCCTGCTGCCCTTCTACGATGTCTTCGACGAGCAGCGCTACTTCGCTCCCGCATCGGCGCAGCAGGTAGTCGAGCTTGACGGCGTGCGCCTGGCCATCACCATCTGCGAAGACGCATGGAACGACAAGAACTTCTGGCCGCAGCAGCTCTATCCCGTCGATCCTGTCGAAGAACTCATGCGCCATCACCCCGCGCTGCACATCAATCTCTCGTCATCGCCGTTCTGGCACTCCAAGCGCGCCCTGCGCCGCCAGATGCTCGCCTCCATCGCGCGCCGCGATCGAATTCCCGTCGTGATGTGCAACCAGGTAGGCGGCAATGACAGCCTCATCTTCGACGGCTCTTCATTTGCCCTCAACGCCGCAGGCGAACTCATCGCGCAGGCAAAGTCTTTCGAGGAAGACCTCGTCATCGTCGATCCCTTCACCGCGCCCGCCATCCCCGCGCCCGGGGACGACGACCATGAGGCCGCATATCGCGCGCTGGTTCTGGGCACGCGCGACTACGTGCGCAAATGCGGCTTTCAGCGCGTGCTCGTGGGTCTCAGCGGCGGCATCGACTCGGCCCTTGTCGCGGCCATCGCCGCCGATGCCATGCGCCCGGAGAACGTCATCAGCGTCGGCATGCCCAGCCCGTATTCCTCCACCGGCTCCATTGAAGACAGCCGGAAACTGGCCGCCAATCTCGGCATCCGCTTTGAAGTCATTCCCATCAGCGGCCTCTTTGCCGAATACAAACGAAGTCTTGACCCGATATTCGCCGGCCTGCAGCCCGACATCACCGAAGAAAACATTCAATCGCGCATCCGCGGCAACCTGCTCATGGCGCTCTCGAACAAGTTCTCGGCGCTGGTGCTCACCACTGGCAACAAGTCCGAGATGGCCGTAGGCTACTGCACGCTCTACGGCGACATGGTGGGCGCTCTGGCAGTTATCGGCGATCTGGTAAAAACGCGCGTCTACGCAGTCTGCCGCTGGCTCAACCGCGAGCGCGAGCTGATTCCCGCGCCCATCATCATCAAGCCGCCCTCAGCCGAACTGCGCCCTGGACAGAAGGACACCGATTCGCTTCCGCCCTATGAAGTGCTCGACCCCATCCTCGAAGCCTACGTCGAGCGCTACGAAACGCCCGAGCGCATCGCCGAGGCCCGCGGCTTTCCATTGCCGCTCGTGCAGCAGGTGGTCAAGCTCGTCGAGCGCTCCGAGTACAAGCGCCAGCAGGCTGCGCCCGTGCTTAAGGTCACCTCCAAGTCATTCGGCATGGGCCGCAGATTTCCCATCGCCGTCAAGGTTCAGGTATAAGGATTCAGGTAAGGGCCCGGATAAGGGTCCAGGTATAAGCTAGACTCAGCAATTCGTTTGAAGGAGAAACGCTTGATCCACCAGCCCACCCGATTTCTCAGCGCCGCAGCGCTGATCGCATTGTCTCTGCCTGCCTCGAGCGCACTCGCGCAAACGCAGGTTCCGGCCGCACCTGGCGGCGAAACGAAAGTGCCTCCCGCGCAGACCATGCCTGCCGCGCCTTCAGCTCCCGCGCCGTCCACGGCTCCCACTTTTCCCAAGCCCGATCCGGCAAACTTCACCGCCGCATTTCCCACCAAGGATGTGGTGGATTCATTCCTCCAGGCCAATTGGGGCTATGATGATACCCGCGTCTGGCAGGTGCAGGCCATCTTTAAGACCCCCGTCGAGGGCGTCAGCAAGGTGGTTGTCTTCGTAGGCGACAAGACCGGCAAGGAAAAGCCCTCGGCCCTCGAGTTCTTCGTGCTGCCCGACCAGAAGCACATCATCACCGGCGACCAGATCATCGCCTTTGGTGCAAATCCCTTTGCCGAAAATCGCGCCACGATTCAGGAGCGCGCCGACGGCCCTTATCGCGGCGCGCCTTCGAAGGACTTGATGCTGGTCGAGTTTGCCGACTTCCAGTGCCCGCACTGCAAGGAAGCGCAGGCCAACATGGACAAGCTCGCCACCGACTTCCCCAAGGCGCGCATCGTCTTCCAGAACAACCCCATCCCCTCCATCCATCCCCAGTCGGTGCGTGCGGCCGAGTTCGGCGTCTGCGTTGCCAAGATGGGCGCGAGCACAGCATTCTTTCAATACGCCGCTGCCGTGTTTGATGGTCAGGACGGCCTGAGCACTCCCGATGGCGCCACGCTCACGCTCAACAGCGCCGTCACCAAAGCCGGCCTCGATCCAGCGAAGGTTTCTGCCTGCGCCGCAGAGCCGGACACCAAGGCCTCCGTCGATGCCTCGATGAAGCTGGCCTCCGATCTCGGCATCAACGAGGTTCCCATGCTGGTCGTCAACGGCCGCGCGGTCCCCGCCAACATCCCCTACGACGTGCTGAAGAAGATCATCGAGTACCAGGCCAAGATGGACGGCATCGCGCTCTGAACAGAGCTGCCAGGCAAAGCGAAAAGCCCCTTCACCGAAGTGAAGGGGCTTTTCGCTTCCGCTCGATGAGCGCCCTCAGTTTGCCAGCACCGCCCGGTACCGCACCTTGTTCTTCTTCACCTTGTCGAGAGCCTCATTGGCCTTGGCCATCGGGAACAGTTCGGTTGTCGCCTTCACGCCGTGCCGCGCTGCCACATCCAGCATCTCGCGCAATCCGGCCGGGCTGCCGATCGGGCTGCCGCTGATGCTCCGCGCGCCGGAGATCATGGGAAACGCCTGAAACGTCACCGCCGACGGCGGCACGCCGGCAAAGCACAGCGTGCCCGTTGACCGCAGCGCCTGCAGATAGCAGTTCCAGTCCTGGTCGCCGTTGGCCGTGTTCAGGATGAAATCCTGCGACCCGGCCATCTCCTTCATCGCCTTCGAGTCGAGACTGTTTACAAAGTGATGCGCGCCCAGAGTGCGAGCCTCTTCTTCCTTGCTGGTCGAAGTGGAAAACGCCGTTACCTCCGCGCCAAAGGCCCGCGCAAACTGGATCGCCAGATGACCCAGCCCGCCGATCCCTACTACGCCCACGCGCGAGGCCGGGTTCACCCCATGCGTGCGCAGCGGCGTGTACACGGTAATCCCGCCGCACAGCAGCGGCGCGGCATTTTCGCTCGCCAGCGCCTCGGGAATCGGAATCACAAACCGCGAGTTCGCGCGCACGCAGTTGGCGTAGCCGCCATGCCGGTGCACGCACGTGCCCTCAGACTGCGCGCACAGGTTCTCCATGCCGCGCACGCACCACTCGCACATGCCGCAGGAGTTCGACTGCCATCCCAGCCCCACGCGCTGGCCCTTTTCAAGCCCGCGCACGTGGCTGCCCAGTGCAGAAACCGTGCCGATAATCTCGTGGCCGGGAATGAACGGATACTGGCTCAAGCCCCAGTCGTTCATAATCAGGTGAAGATCGCTGTGGCAGATGCCACAGTGGGTGATTTCAATTTCCACTTCCTGCGGCTTCAGTTCGCCTGGATCGTAATGAAACGGCAGAAGCTCCGCTCCTGCCGCGTGCGCTGCAAGTCCCTGAATCCGAGCCATAGCTGACCGGAGCTCCTTGTTGTCCTTGTGTGCCAAACCGGCAGCGAGAGAAGCGCCGGCCCCCAAGTGGATGATTGTAAGCTGAGTTCTAGTTTAACCCGCCGCCCGGCTCGATATGCACATTCAGGATCTGGTAGCCCGACAGCACTCCGCCCGCCGGAGCGTCGCCGGCCAGTTCCGCCGATTCGCCGTTCAGGCTGATGTCCTCCGTGGCGCGCACCGGCTCCAGCGCGTTGGCCACCGAGAGCGGCAGGCTGGTCAGCGTGCGGCCATCCACTCCCGCCTGCGCTTCAGGCGTCAACAGGCTTACATACACCCGGTCGGCAGCGTGCAACTGCCGCGCCTGTGCCAGCACGGTCTCAAGATCGGCCGAGTGACTCGCCGGCTGCGGCTGGTCCAGCGTGCGGTCCAGTGTGGCGCCGTCTGAAACCAGCAGACGCAACGTGCCCGAGTTCAGCCTCGCCGGCAGCCGCACAGGGATGCGCACATTGCGCTCCGGCTGCTGCCACGGCCGCAGCGTGGCTTCCACCATCACGGTGTCGCCCGCGTGTACCGTGTCGCCGGAAACCAGCCGTGCACCCACCAGCTCCACCTCGAGCCGCCGCGGAATCTCCTCCACGTGAAGATCGATCTTCTTCACCGAGCCCCGCCGCGCCTGGTTCCCGTAAAGGCTCATGAACCGCTCGCCTGTCAGCAGCGCCGCCTGCATCGGCGCAGGCAGCATGCCGCCGGGCGAAGCCCACAGGTCGAGCGGCGAAGGCGGATAGTTGTCCAGATCGATGCTGCCCGTAATGTGATAGCTGGTTTCGGCCGTGCTTTCGTTCGACTCGAGCAACGCCTGGTACAGCACCACTAGCACTGCCTGCGAGGTGAGCGAGGGGAGATCGAGAACCTCCACGTTCACCTTGCGCGGGGCTACATCGTCAGGGCCGGGACCTGACATCGAAATATGCATCGGAATCATGTGCGCCTGCGCACCCAGCACGCCGCGAATGCCCGATTCGCGGTCCTCGGTGAAAGCGCCCACCGTCGCGCCCGTGTTGATGATCTTGAATGCGTTCAGCGGCGACGCCAGCGTCGTCACCACTTCAGCCGTGGTCATCGGCAGCGAAACCGGCCCGGCCTGCAAAATCGGATGGCCGCAGGCCAGCAACTGCTTCGGGTCAATGTAGGTGATCGTGCATGTGGCCGCGATCTCCATATCGCCGCGCACCAGTTGCGCGCTGATCGCCGACCCCGGCTTGAGCATGTCCTCGGCGGAGGTTGAAATCTTCACGTCGCCATCGGAACTGCCGCCCATGCCGCCCGCCGCCACCGTCTCCAGACTCGTGCCGGCCATGCGCTGCTGCCACAACCGTATCGCCTGGGGCTGAAAACCG
>JASIJW010000391.1:0-8889 GCA_030050035.1 Acidobacteriaceae bacterium
CTTCAGGCGGAGCGGTAATCTTCTCGACCACAGTCCCGTCCGTCTTCATTCGGATAAACAGCCAGTTTTCTTCCGGCGTGCCGTTCTGCACTGTGCAGTAAAGTTCTTCTTCGCCGCCGTTCTCAACAAGCACAAGGGAATGGATCTCCGGGTAATCGCCTGCGATCGCCTTCAGCAGCACGACTTCGGCGCTATAGACGAGCACGTCTGTTTCGCTCTGCGTACTGACGTAGACATGCCCAGCCTTGTCCGCGGCAATGCCGCCGTGTGTGCCGCCAAAGTCGATTCCAGCGGGCAACTTTCACCACTTGGGAATCACCCGATAAGTCCACTCGCCATTGCCTGTAAGAAATTCTGCTCCACCCGGCTGCGGCACCTTTCTCTGCTCGTCACGCGTTCCCCGCTTCGATCCTCTCCGAAGCGGGCAGTCAGCGCATACACCATCGGATCAGAAAAGCGGAAAGCACCGACGCTTCCCGCTTTCCTGCACCTTGCCGAAAGAAAAAGAACCGCCTTAGGGGCAAGTGGTTGTGTCAAACAGCTCAGGCTGGTTATATACCGACTTAGAATCGCCGCCGGCGACAGTATAACTGGCTCCTGCAGCGTGTATTCACAGGTCATGCCGGTTGGCACTGTATATGAGAAGCTGGAGTCGAGCGGGGTGTACCATACCAGCCAGCCCGTGTTGCCGCCAGTTTCGTTAATCGGGCAAACCCAGGGCGCATTCTGAATGGTCCCGCTGGAGAATGTGCTGGTATCGTAGCACTTTGGGGTTCCCATCAGCTCCCAGGTCACGCTGCCATCAGTGGTCTGGTAGTACATGCCTTTCGCCCATGTCGGTGCCGATGACCCTGACGTGCCAGCAGTTACAACGCGTTGCAGGCCAAACGTGCCATCGTAGACCGTGTCGTTTACCGCGTAGGCTTGGTTTTGCGCCCAGGACGACCACGACGACGAAGAACCCGAGAATGTTACACCATTTAGCCATTTATACATTCGGCTGAAGTTGCAGCCGGTAGCCGATGGAATAAGAATAATGCCGCTACGCCACCTGAATTTGTATTGGCAACCACGTCCTCCCAGGTTATCTGAGTGCTGCCGCTGCCGTCAGTAACTGTGCCGCCTTGCGTGCTGTTCCAGCTCGGTGCCGAACTTCCTGACACTCCGCCTCTTGGGCTTCCTGAACATGGGTACCATCCCAAACTAAGGCTCCTTAAGCATAGCTTGTCACGCAGGCCAGTTTGTACTTTCAGCTGTCCACGTGACTGTGTTATCCGATGTCGTCTGGCCCGAGGTGTTGTTGAAGCTGGATTGGCTGGGCCCATTGCCGCTTGTTCCTGCAGTGGTGCACTCCTGAATCGTTACCCCGTCCCAAATGAAATTGCCTACACTATATGCGGTGCCAGGCTGCCATGCCTTTGCGGGCAGGAAGTAGAGTGGCCCCCAGGTAGTATTATCCGTCTGATACCAAGCGTTAAAAGCATCCCCGCTCGCAGCAGTCAGAATAATCTGCCGCGCAACATACGATTGATCAATGTAATTGGTAAGGCTATCATCATGAGCATCCGTTGGTGAGGTTGCTGTGGTAGTGCCCTGGTCGGAGTCATACCATATGCCATAACTGCTCTCGGTATTCCATACCGGCGTTGAGGTAGGGAAATAGCTGTAATTGTCAACCGTGTTTGCCTGGGATAGGATACCCGTGCTGGGATTGCCCATCTGGTTGATCACACTGATCACCGAATCGCGACAATAAAGATGGGTCGGCTCTGTCGAGCTCACCGAAGTAAAGTTGCTGGGGTTATTCGCCGCAGTGCAACCCGGTTCAGTAGAACTATAAGGTACATTCGTCTCCGGCATGGGATAATACTGCCCCGTGGCTGAATTTAACCTGGATGGATACGGATGAACGCTGATGGCATCCGGAGTTAAGTCCAGGCCTACTCCCGAATGGCGGCTGGATTCCGTGGCATGAAGGTACCAATAGTATAAGAACTGGCCCATTGCCTGGGAATATGCAGCTGAGCAATCGTCATTTGTGCGCGGTGCCACCGGACAATGCTGATGATACCCATCGAGTGCAGATACGCTCCCTGCAATAAAGTAACAGTCGGCGCAGAATTGATGAATAATATCATCCGCGTCCGTCTGCATAATCGCAAGCTAAAGGTAGTTGCCTTGCCAAGATCCATCGGAATTGAATTCATTCCACCCTTCGAAGTAGTGAATTGTGCACTGCTCTTTAAGTGGAGAAGCGGGAACACTCGTGACATTGCAGTTCTGCGCCATGAACCAGGTGACAAATTCTCTGAAGTAGCAGTCTCCTGTGACCGACGGGTTATATACATCGAGCCCGCTTATGCCCCCTATATTCGATTGACATGTATCCGTGGCCTGAACATCTGAGGGGGATAATTGGCGCCGTAGGTGACATACGCCAGGTCAGTTCCGCTGGTAGTGTAGTTGACCCGAGTCTCCAGTGTGTTTCCGTTGTAGTAATTCTCAGGCAGCGAAAATGTGATGGCTAAAGATGCGCCTGAACCGCTCACAGCGGTCAGGGAAGAGGCGGTCGTGTTTAAGCTATAGCCATTGTCGAGAGTGCCGGCGTCGGCTATCGCGATGACATCGTAGACCGGGCTGGATGCCTGAATAGTAAACCCCGTAGCATCGATCGTGAGTTGAACCGTGCAGGTTCCGGTGGTACATCCTGTCACGCTAACAGCGGAAACTGGCCAGCCTGAACCTCCTCCGCTGGAAGCCCATCCCGGTGCACCAAGAAACGTATAGAGTAGGTTGCCGGCGATTTCCGTGTTTCCGCCTTCTGTGATTTTCGAATTTGCATTCTGGCAGTCAGCGTAAGGAATCCACCCTGAGTTGTCCTCAGGAGCTGAGATGCTGGAGCAGTTGCCGGACCATGAAAAAACGAGGTTGCCCGCGGTAGAACTGAAGGTTCCACGCGCGGTCTCTATATTGTCCTAACTGTTGCCGGCATTTATACGAGAGACTGTGGGGTTGGGTGGCGCGTACTCTGTGTTGTTTGAGAACGGCCAATTGTAGAAGTCCAGGTTCAGCGCCTCAGAAACCGGGACATTATATCCGCTGTAATACGGCGGCGTAATATCCTGGTTGGTTGCGTAGGGACGTTTGTGCTCCAGCTCCGAACGCAGCCAGGGCCAGCATGAAGAGAGTGAATGCGCTTAGATGCGCGGACAAGCTCCGTCCGGCAATGTTGAATGCCTGATTGCGACGGGGACTGATGCGTCTTTCGGGGAGATGCAGTGACATTGTTCTCCTCCATTAAATGGATACGGCGATTCCGCCGTTCGCGTTTGGCAATCGATGAAGGTGAATGATCGACCTGCCTGGTTGGGTTATCGCTGGCCGTCGTGAATACCTGGTTGCAGCGCATTGACTCGCCGGCGCAAGCGGCGAGACCCATCCTGTACTCTCCGGACTTTTACATTGTGTCTTCCGCTTCGGACGATGCCGGATAAAAAGATGGCGTGAGAACGATTGGGAACCTGCTTCTGGCGCACAAACGGAATGAGTATAGAGTTGATAGCGATTGGTGTCTCCGCCTTAATTGTTCAGATGATGCACTCAATTGATAGGACGGCTCGGCGCATCGAGTACCCCGGCCAATCTGACTTTGCCGGGTTCTGCTCTACGCGCTTCGTTTCGAAATTGTGACGCTCTTTTAACAAAGACCTTAATTGGTAACTCGAGCTGATCATTGGCTACAATTCCAGCCGGGCAAGAGGACGCGGCCAATTGTCGCAAGATCAGAATGGCCGTTGAACGGGAGCGGCCGTGATCGAAGGGTGGGTCGGGCGCTGTCATGCAATATGCGCCGCTGCCGAACTCAGTGACAGATTCGGCTAGGTCCAATGACCGAGGAATCCAGCTCCTTACTCAAAATCCTAAAGAGCTCTTCATCCTTGGCCCGTGCCGTTTGAATCGCCTCAGAAGCTTTCATAAGGCACTTTCCGACTCTACATCCAATTGGTTCTCGATCAGGTCCATCAAGACAGTAACCGCCGTTTCTTGGTCGAAGACGAAGATAGTCAGCTCATTCGCTTTCTGATCTCGCATATTATTTGTTAGCTTGTTCTCGCGGAGGCTTTCCCTCCGTGCTATCAGCGAAATCGCATTCCATTCGCATTTTGGGACGGTTTGTCGAAGCGGCCGGAGGCCAGTCATTCAAATCGTCAGCCGTCGTCGCTCATTGCTGATCACGCAAAATTAATCTTCAGTCCGATTCCTATGTCCGCTGCCACCGGCTTTTCGCCCAGCAGTGCCACGTGCAGCCCATCCGCATCCTGCGTAAACCGGAGCGCCTGATTTTGTCCAAGCATGCGCACATCCTGAACTTTGCCCGGCTGCTGCGGACTTGCCGTACCGAGAGCACGTATTGAAACTTCCTGCTGCGGCCATCCTTGCACGAATGCGTATAGGGTTTTGCCTCGGCTGGTGAAGCGAATGTCTGCCGCACTCAGAGGGGGTTCCTTGCTCTCGTTAGGGTTGTACTCCTTGCCGGTGGACGGAACAGCTACCTTCAACGCAGGCCCCTCACCATGGATCAACCACGGCCGCGAACCATAAATGCCCTCGCTGTTTACATTCATCCACGCGGTGATTCCTTCAAGCACTCTCATCTCCTCGGGATCCAGCTCGCCTGATGCGGGCAGCGGAAAATTCAGCAGCAGATTGCCATTCTTGCTGACAATGTCGACGAGCAGATCGATAACCTTCTTGGGAGTCTTGTAGACCTGCCCCTCCTTATAGTGCCAGTCGCCGATGCACGTATCCGTCTCCCATGGCACCGGCCAGATTTGATCTGCCACGCTCCGCTCGCGATCTAGGGCGCACGTTCCTTCAGCGCAATCCGACAGGGTCTTGCTTCCGTATACGGCAGCTGCCTGCCCGTGCTGATTTACCGGCCCTACGTTGTACAGCTCGGCCACGCAGGCAAGGCCATATTCTTCGAATGGAATTCCACCATCCGTGTACAACAGATCCGGCTGATACTTATCTACGACGTCCTTGATCCTGCGGAAGTACTGAAGCTTCCACCTATCCGGCGCCACGCGTCCCATAGCCTGCGCCGTCCGCGCAAAATCTGCCGGCATACCGGCGTAATCATGATAGAGATCGGCATACGCGGGATTGGAACCATCGTACGGCACCCCCGCTAGCGGCCCTGTCGTGTCACTCAGGTGTGCCGGCGCAAACCAGTCGAAACTATTCGACAGATGCTCGCTTATACCGAAGCGAAGACCCCGCCTGCGCGCCGCCGTGGCCCACATGCCCACGATGTCTTTGCGTGGCCCGCAGTTCACTGCATTCCACCGCGGCTGGTACTTCGAGTCCCAGAGGTCGAAGTTATCGTGATGCACGCCCATGCTGAAAAAGTACTTTGCTCCGGCTTTCGCGTACAGATCGATCAGATGGTCCGGATCCCAGCGCTCGGCGGTAAAAAGGTGGATCAGGTCCTTGTAGCCAACTTTCGATGGCGGTCCAAAGCGTTGCACATGATATAAGTTCTGCGGAGAGCCCTGGATGTACATCTGACGCGCGTACCAGTCCCCGTCGCCCACTGCTGACTGTGGACCCCAGTGTGCCCAAATGCCGAATTTGGCGTCTGCAAACCAATCGGGAATTGTATACGCCTTGAGCGAGGGCCGCGTGCCGATATACCGGCCCTGGGTAATCTCAATCCCGTTGCCTGCGCTCTGCGCCAGCGCCGCTTTCATGCCGCCGTTAAAAGAAACCGCCGGAACTGCACTCCCAATCAGCCGTAAAGCCTGCCGTCTGCTGAGTTTCATTGCTCTCCCTTTTCCAGCGGTGATCGAAATTCGCCACACTCGGCGCTACGGCCGACCTGCGCATCCCGCCTTAGCTTTCGAATCAAATAGCGACACTATAGACAAGCGCAATATGCGTTGTCAATCCTTTACTTTAACGTTACTTTACGTTACGGCACACGCTTAAGAATTTGCCTTATGGCGCTCGCAAAGACAAGATGATGACACTTGTAACTCGGGTGCCGTCGGCGGTGACGACGCAATCGCGCGCCACCCAATGACGCGGGGATCACGGCTTACTTCGGCTTCCGCCGGATTGAGTCCAAGCGTTCCCGCGCCATGAGCGCTGCACCGACAACCCCGCTCAAATCACCTAGTTCCGAGATCACGATCGGAACCTCCACCCCGCGCGGATAGCGAAAGATATGCCGGTTCACATGCGAGCACAACTCGTCGATGAAGAACCGGGCTGCACCCATTGCTCCGCCCGCGAGGATGATGACCTGAGGGGAATAAGCGTGGACTACGTTGACGAGCAACCAACCTAAAGCTCTTGTCCATCGCGAAAGTTCGTCCACACAAAGCGAATCGCCGCGGGCAACTCCGTCCTCCATAATCGCGCGAAAGTCGACATCAAATGGATCTTTCCAATATCGGTCCGTCAAGACGGAAGGGATGCCGCGTTGCAATCCACTGCACACCGCCAGAATCAGCGCGGTGGCAGAGCACAGCATTTCCGCGGTCCCGCGAGCTCCGATCAGGCAGAGCTGATCGTGACTGGTATCGATGACCAGATGACCGATCTGGGTGCCGAACATTAGATGCGGATCGTCGATAATGCGACCGTCAATCATAACTCCTGATCCCACACCTGTTCCGATGGTCAATGTTACCGCCCAGCCATAGCGCGCGCGTTTCCAGCATAGCGCTCAGCGTACATAGCAAGCCGACCATCGTTATCCGCCCAGACTGGAACCTTGAGATCATCACGGAGGCGCGAAACAATCGGAAATCCCTCCATTCCCTGAATTTTCCCAGGCAATAGAACGACGCCACGGTCCGGATCAGTCGGTCCGGTGAGTCCAAGTCCAATGGCTATAGGTTTGCCGTGCTTGATAATGAGCTGGCTTAAATGTTGAACGATAATGTTGTACGAATCCTCGGCTCCCGATGCCTTGTCGACAGTCAGCACCTCATGCGACTCAATTGCACCTTCCAGGGTGACGGACCCGATCTTGATCCGCGTTCCGCCCCAGTCAACTCCAATCAAAAACGGCTGCATGACTTACTCCGCTTCAAGGATCGCGCCTTCGCTGCGCAAACGGTTGCGCAAATCTTCAGTCGCTACGTCACGAGGAGTGCATCTGTTCTTCCATGCCATGGCCGCGGCGGTTCCGGCAGCGTGGCCCATGGCCATGCACTGCGCCATCGAACGGACACTAGCGTGCGCATCATGCGAGGCAGAAAAACATCGGCCGGCGACCAGCACATTTTGTCCATCCCGCGGGATCAATGTTCGATAAGGTATGCCCACGCATTGTCCCTCCGGAAGATAGTGCCAAACGGTATCGGCGCCTTCATGATGGTCTTCGATGGGGGCGCCCCACAGTCCAATCTGATCCGCGAATTGCCTGCCGGTCAAGACGTCCTCTCTCGTCAACCGATAATCGCCGTAGACCCGCCGAGTTTCCCTAACGCCGATCTGCGTCCCGAACGAGGCCAGTTGTGCCTTTTCATAGCCGGGTACGTAATCTCGCGGAAAGCGTATATATTCGATCGCCTGCGACCGTCCTTCCATTTCGGCGGCTGATAGCAGTTCTGGATCGGTCGCATTAACCGCGCCGGATTCCAATTTGCGGAAGGATGGCAGGCGGGTCATGATTGTGGCTGTCATGTGATCCACGGGGGTGATGTGATCGCTGCCCTCTTTCCGTGGCAACCTGAATTTTCCTGATTCAGCCGCGCGTGCCATCAAGGCGTGCAGATCACTCTTCGTGATGGATTTTCGTCTTGCGATATCGACATTCACGAGTTTGAACGTAGTTGTCAGGGTTTGGGCAGGCTCGACGTCACCAGCGTTTTCGTATCCGATGCCCGCGAAGTGACAAATGTCGGCGTCGCCCGTAGCGTCGATGATGAGATCGCCATCAAAGCGCCGCAGGCCAGCCTTTGTGGCCACGATAAGTGATTCGGTTCGGCCCTCCCTTGCGACTACATCTTGAACCCAGGCGTTGAGCAGGATTTCAACGCCCGCTCCTTTCACCAGGTTCTCCCAGACGACCTTTAAGTACTCGGGGTGATAGGTAACTCCTGTTCCGGCACCATGCGTATTAGGCCTCTCTACCCATGATGAGAATTCCTTCAATCCGTCGATCACGTCATCTGAGATTCCAGCAACCACTTTGCGGGCGCTGCTACCAGGAGTGTAGAACCCGTAAAACGTGTCCAATACTGCGGTGCTTGTTCCGCCCAGGAACGGCAAGCGTTCTAAAAGGAGCGTCTTGGCGCCACTGCGTCCTGCAGCGATGGCTGCTGTAGCGCCTGCAGAACCCGATCCGACAACGATTACGTCATATTGCCTGTTGTCCAGGATTTTCTTAGCGTATATAAACGTCATGATCCCAGCCCCGATGCCAAAGCCCAACCCGCGTCCACGGAAAATACCTGACCTGTGATGGCTCGTGAAGAATTCGTGAGCAGGTGCACGCACGTTCCGGCGACATCTTCTGGCCGCATAGGGTTCCCAGCAATGGCTGACGAACCCTCATGTGCGCCCGGAGCGCAGAATCAGAAGTTGCGCTCCGGCTCATGGGAGTCTCGACCAGCGCCGGCGCAATCGCGTTGACGCGAATGCCGCAGTCAGCATAGCAAGATGCCATCGTGCGGGTCATGGATATGATGGCTCCCTTACTGGCGGCATACGCCACGCCGGGAAAGTGTTACGCATCGGGGTGCAGCGCAAGGACGCTACTCATGTTGAGGACAACACCACGTTCGCCTTCGACTGCTTCCTGTTTGAGCATGATGCGCAGCACCTCACGGCACATCCGATATTGAGTGGTGACGTTTGTGCTCAAGATGCGTT
>JASIJW010000392.1:0-6498 GCA_030050035.1 Acidobacteriaceae bacterium
AAGAACTGGCGCCTGCCAGACCCGAGTACAAGCACCACCAGACGGGCGAAGACAACGCCGATGCACATTTGAAGGCGCTGCTGCTGCACCATGAGACGACGCTGCCAGTAACCAACGGGCGGCTCGATCTGGGTACATGGCAGCGGGTGTTCTACGCCGAGTTCGACGGGCAACGGCGGAAGCGGGTGATTGTGAAGGTGCTGGGAGTCGAGTGAGGCAGCGGCGGCGCAGCTCGCAATAGACAAAAATGGTCGTAATGGCCGGTGTTGGCGTATGGTTCCCACCCTAGCCGCAAAAACAAAGACGCGGCGAGAGTGGGGCATCCGGCTTCCCTGACTCTGCTAACTCCGCCAACAACGTGCGAAGGGCGTGCCAGCTCCGCTATTGCTCGTCGCCGTCAGTTATTTTTCGCCATGGGCCTTTTGCGTGGGTGGCGGGCTGGGCGGCGAAGTCGAATTCAGTGCGGGGCATGACGACGATGTCTACGCGGCGGTTCTGCGCGCGGCCTTCGGCAGTGGCGTTGCTGGCTACTGGGTGGAACTGGGCGTAACCGGCGGCGGAGAGACGCTCAGCGGGGACGGCGTTGAGCGCAAGCAACAGGCGCGCGATGCGTGTAGCGCGGGTGGTTGAAAGCTCCCAGTTGGAATCGAACTCGGCGTTGTGGATGGGCACGTTGTCGGTATGTCCTTCGACGCGCAGGTTGTAGGCGCTGTTCGCGAGCGAAGCGGCGATCTGGCGTAACACCGGTACGGCTTCGGGTTTGGGCGTGGCCGAGCCGGAGGTGAAGAAGCCGGCTTCGCGCAGACTGATGACGAGGCCATCGCGGTTCATCTGGATAGAGACGGAACGGCTTTGCAGTTGGGGCGCGAGAGTTCTGTTGAGCTCGCGCTGGATGCGCGCGAGGTCGTCCCCGACCTGAGTGGGCGAGAGCAGTTCCTCGTGCACGACTGCTTCGGCGACTGGGCCGGTGTC
Source organism: Acidobacteriaceae bacterium (assembly GCA_030050035.1). GTDB lineage: Bacteria > Acidobacteriota > Terriglobia > Terriglobales > Acidobacteriaceae > Telmatobacter. The sequence continues at coordinate 973 of JASIJW010000392.1, forward strand.
GCCCGCTCCGTCTGCTAAACCCAGACCCATGCCCATAGTTTGAAAAGCCTGCTGGATGGATTGCTCGACCTGCCGATGTTTTCTTCCGTCGGCTTTGGCGAAGGCGTACATGACGACGAAGAAGCCGAAGAGCAGGGTGATGAAATCGGCGTAGGAGACCAGCCAGCGGTCGTGGCTGGCGCGGCTGGCGCGACTGAAGCCGCTGGCCGAGCGGCGGCGTTCGTTCACGCGGCGCGCTCCCTTGTCTGAATCCGGCGCTCGCGGTCGTTGAGGAAACCAGCGAGCTTGATCTCGAGCATGCGCGGGTTGATGCCCTCGAGAATGGCAATGACGCCTTCGAGCATCATCTCGCGGCGGCGATGGCTTGCGAGGATGCGCAGGTGCATTTTGCCGGCGAAGGGCAGAAAGAAGAGATTGGCGATTCCGACGCCGTAGATGGTGGCGACAAAGGCGACGGCGATGCCGCGGCCGACGTCCTGTATGTTGTCGAGATGCTGCATCACCTGAATGAGTCCGAGCACTGCGCCGAGGATGCCGATGGTGGGCGAGAAACCGCCGGCGGCTTCGAAGACGGCCGGCAACCGTTCCTCGTCTTCGGTGAGGGAGTCGAGGTTGACGTGCATGATGCCGCGCAGGTCCGCGGGCTCGGTGCCATCGACGGCAAGCATGAGCGTCTGCCGGAGGAATGTGTCCTTGATCGAAGCAAGGTCGGCATCGAGCGAGACGACGCCCTGGCGGCGCGCCTTGTTGGCGAAGTTCACAAGCAGGCGTATGAGCTCGGAGTCCTGGCGGGTCTGCGCTGAAAAGAGCGTTCCCATGCTGCGGAAGGCTGCAAAGACAGTGGTGAGCGGAAATTGCAGCAGCACCGCACCCAGCGTGCCGCCGAAGACGATGAGCGCCGCGCTGGGCTGCAGCACCTGGCCCAGGTTGCCGCCTTCGAGCAGCAATCCGGCGAGGATTCCGGCGAGAGCCAGAAGTGCTCCGGCGATGCTGGCTTTTTCCATGGGCTGTTCCTCAATAACGAATTGCGATTTGCGACTGCGATTTGCGTCTCTGGATCGAATTGAATACGCGTTCCCTCAGGGGCTAAAGCCCAGGTCGTTTTATTGGCTTTATGAGGCACGGCTAAAGCCGCGCCCTTTCAAAACCATCGGCACGAGTCGAGTGCGCCGCGACGGGACAGACAGCGCGCGGCGATTACGATAGTCAGCGCTCGTGCAAGGAACCGCGCAGGGGCTCGCGCTTTGTCAATGGCTGCGGGCCGGATTGTCCGGCGAGGTCGAGACTGGCGAGAGCGGCGATGCGGTCGATGCTGGAGAAGCGGTCGGGTTCGCCCAACGGCGCTCGCCGCGCCATCGTCGCCAGCAGGCGCGAGCGATAAACGAGAACGCGTTCGACGACTTCGGCGATCTCCTCGCGGATGATGAGCTTTTCGCCGTTGATGAGAGTGAGCATGGTGTCCGGCGAGGCCTCGGCAGTTTTGATGAGATCGCTGTTAAGCACCATGGGGCTGCCGTTGAGGCGGGTGAGTTCGATCATGGGGAAAACTCCTTCGCCGAGCCTATCGGCGGGGCGGCGAAAAATGTTCAAAAGATTAGAGGCGGCGATGGGCAAGTGTCCCCGCGGGGACAGAGAAGCGGGCAGCGTAAAGTCCACTGCGCACAGGCCGAAGAAGGGGCCAGATGCGGCGGTACTGATTCCCGCTGAAGCCAGCAACCCAGGGCGGTTCACATAGGGGAGCGCAACCGGGAAGGTCCGCAAATCCCGCATCCAACAAGGAGAAACCCATGTCCCTGGGTGTCTTGAACAATATCTCCGCGGTGTATGCGGAGAACGCGATAAACAATACCAACAACAGCCTGAACACAACGTTGCAGCAACTGTCGACAGGCTCCAAGATCAACTCGGGCGCCGATGACGCGGCGGGTCTCTCGCTGATCGACGGCCTGCAGGCAAACCAGACGGCGCTGACGCAGTCGCAGACCAACGCGCAGGAAGGCGTGGGCCTGCTGCAGGTGGCTGACGGCGCGCTGTCGCAGGTGACGAGCCTGCTGAACCGCGCCGTAACGCTGGCCACCGAGGCCTCCAACGGCACGCTCAACTCCACGCAGGACGCTGCGGCCAACCAGGAGTACCAGTCGATTCTTTCGGAGATCAACAACATCGGCTCTACCACGACCTACAACCAGGAACAGGTCTTCGGGGGCTCGACGGTGGGCATCTACACCGGCGACTCTTCGACGGAAGGCGCGTCCATCAACAACCTGAGCATCTCATCGCTGTCGTCATCTTCGCTGGGCGACACCGGCGGTACGATGTCGTACAGCACCGGCGAGAACGTATTCCTTGACCTGTCGAACGGCACCGCCCAGACGACCAATGCGTCGCTGACCGACACGATCGCTTCGACGACACTCACCATCAACTACGAAAATCCCGACGGCTCGACGGGCACCGTGACCACCGCTGCTGCGACGACGATCGGGGGGCTGATTAATGCCATCAACGACTCCGGCCGCGGGCTGACGGCGACCTTCACGACGGCGGCGGCAGCGGGCGACTCAGGCGGCGGCACCGACATGGGCATCATGATCTCGGGCGCCGTGGGCACGGCTGCGGCGACGGCGTCGAAGCAGCAGGTGGCGATCGCCACCGGCGGCTACGATACGTCGCAAGCTGCAACCGCCGCATCGGCACTGGTGGCCGACAACAGCGGCGGCATTGCGACGATCAGCTACTCGGCGACCGGGCACGGCAGCCTGAGCGGCACCGATCTCTCCAACGCATCGGACGCCCAGGCGGCGCTGACCGACCTGAACACGGCGATTGCCGACGTAGCCTCGCAGGACGGCTACATCGGCGCGCAGATCAACACGCTCAACGCGGTCAGCTCCGTGATGAGCACGCAGCAGGAGAACCTGGACTCTGCGCAGAACGCGGTGCAGGCCACCGATTACGCGTCGGCGACGTCGGATATGTCGAAGTACGAAATCCTGGATCAGACCGGCATCTCGGCGCTGGCGCAGGCCAACTCTACACAGCAGGAAGTGCTGAAGCTGCTGCAGTAACGCTCCGGCAATATCTGGTCAACTGGATTCGGTGGATTAGGGCGCCTGTTTGCAGGCGCCCTGTTTTTTGCGGACGAGCGTGGTGCGGCATTGGAGACGCCTCATTTAGCAAGTCGGGTAGCAAGTTGGGCGAGATCGTTCCGGAGCGATTCTTCTGGAGCGCTCCTGGGCTGATTTTGAAGCGCGGTTCAACAGATTCAGCCTATGGCCGATAAGCATTTCAGGGTAACGCAGCCGGAAGGAAGGAATTTTTTAGCTCCGGCGTGAAGATTTTCCAATCTGTTTCCGGCTGCGGCGGTCTGCCGTCTGCCTGATGGTTCACAGGAGGAATGGAGGGAGCGCGATGGGCACAGTGGGGTTGAGCTTCGGGTCGCCGACCAGCGGAACGGGCTTTAACGTGAGCCAGACTGTGGCTTCGATTGTGAGCAACCTGCAGAACGTGGAGACGCCCTGGCAGAACCAGTTGAGCTCGCTCGAGAGTCAGGACTCGGTGATCTCGAATCTGGGCACGCTGTTCTCGAACCTGTCGAACGACATGAGCCAGCTTACGGACTTCGAGGGCGTGCTGGCGCAGAAGACCGGGTCGAGCTCGGATAACAATGTGCTGGAGCTTACTGCGGCGAGCGCGTCAGCGACTGCGGGCACGCATACGGTGGTGGTGCAGAGCCTGGCGCAGACATCGAGCGGTTATCTGGATGCGATCACGAATGCCTCGGATACGCTCTCGGGCAGCCTGACGATCGGGGTGGGCAGCAACCAACAAACCTTCGACATGTCCGATCTCTCCGACCAGACGCTGGCGGGGCTGGCGGCGGCCATCAACTCTTCCAGCGTGGGTGTGACGGCCAATGTGCTTACCGACGCCTCGGGCTCGCGGCTGAGCCTGGTTTCGAATACCTCGGGCGCGGACGGTGAGATGAGCGTGACTTCGAGCATCACCGACGCGAATATGGTTTCGGGTTCGAATCCCACCGGCGCGCTCAACTACAACGACGCGGTGGACGGGGCGAATGCGCAACTGACGATCGACGGCGTGCAACTCGAAAGCGCATCGAACACCGTGACCAATCTTATCCCGGGCGTGACGTTTCAGTTATTGGAGCCCAGCCCGACAACGGATACAAGTGGCGATCAGGAAGTAGTGCAGGTGGTGATCGACAACGACAACACGGGGGTGGAGAGCGCGGTCAACCAGTTTGTGACCGACTACAACTCGCTGGTGAGCGCCATCAATACGCAGGAGGGCAACACCAGTTCGGGCACGCCGGAACCGCTGTTCGGCTCGCCAACGATTTCTCTGCTGCAGCAGCAGTTGTTGAGCGGCATCAACATGGCCAATCCGAACGGCTATTTCGATGCGGTCGCCAACTCGAACGACGCACTGTCGGGCTCCGTCTCCATCACGGTGGGCAGCGGAACGGCGCAGACGATCGATGTGCCTTCGGGATCGGACAACACGATCGCGGGGCTGGCCTCGGCCATCAACGCAGCCAATATCGGCGTGACGGCCAACGTGGTTTCGACCAGCACCGGCTCGCAGTTGGAGCTTCTTTCGAACACGGACGGTTCTACGGGAGCGCTGACGGTGACGTCGAACCTGACGGACACGACGGCCGGCACTACGATCAACTACAACGGCAGCGGCTCTGATATCAACAGCCTGACGAGCCTGGGCATCAGCGTGAACAACGACGGGTCGCTTACCTTCGACGCGAACTCACTCGATTCCACGCTGAACTCCGACTATGCGAGCGTGGAGAACTTCTTCCAGGGCGCGGCGAGCTGGGGGCAGAGCTTTTCGACGCTGCTCACGAATGCGGGCACCAGTTCGCCGACCGGGATTCTGGCGCTGGCGTCAAGCTCCAATAGCTCCATTGAATCGTCGCTCAACGCCGAGATCACGAAAGAGAACAGCCTTATTTCGACTGAGCAATCGAGCCTGACGGCGGAGCTGAACAGCGCCAACGAAACGCTCCAGGAGCTGCCTTCACAGCTCGACGGCATGAACGAGCTCTATTCGGCCATTACCGGATACAACGAGCAGACCAGCTAAAGACAAAAAGTTCAAACAGGGGATCGACATGGGCAATTATCGCGAGCACGCGCTGGACGGAGCTTCAGCGGTGGAACTGGTGGTGGCGCTGTACGACGGGATTCTGCGCTTTCTCAACGAAGCGGCCGAAGCCGTGGACCGCGGCGATGCCGCGCGGCGGCGCGTGGCGGTGAAGCGCGCGCTCGATATCGTGATCCACCTGCAGGCGCGGCTGCGCATGGATGTGGGCGGCCGGCCGGCGCAGGCGCTCAGCGATTTCTATGCAGCCCTGTTTGCGCAGATCCTGCAGGCATCGCAGGCGGCTTCCAGGCCCAAGTTCCAGCATGCCATTGAGTGCGCGCGCAGCGTACGCGATGCGTGGCGGCAGGCGGCGAAGAATCCGGAGGCTTACCGGCTGCCGCGGGG